>DYKL01000103.1:181-10271 GCA_020722645.1 Acetofilamentum sp.
CCTTCGTTTTTAACTCAGGATGACGATAATAAATTGGCTAATTGACTAATTTGCTTCCTTCGTTTTTAACTCAGGATGACGATAATAAATTGGCTAATTGACTAATTTGCTAATTGACTAATTGACTTGATATGAATAAAGATATTTTAAAAACAAGAAACCTGAATACTCTTTTTTCGAGATTTTTGCTTATTTTTATAGTTTTATCGTTAATTACAGTTCTTATGACTGTTTTTAATTTGATTTACGAACATAAAAAAAACAATTATTTTTTATTAAAGCAATCAACAATAAGGATAAAAACGTATTTTTATCACGATAATCTGGTAATAAATGACTTTTTTTTGCACGATTTGATTGACTCCAATTTTTTTATAACAAAAAATTCTAAAATAATAAATCAGCACGATAGTATTTTAAATTTTATATGCAAAGAAATTGAGCATATTCGTAAAAATTATAAATATTTAGAGAATAGTAAAGATATAGAAGATATAAAATTATTAATAAATAATCATAATGCTATTTTCGATTCAATTGTTGTCATAGGGCTTGAAAGAGGATTTAAAGACTTCGGAGTTGAGGGTATAATGCGTGATTATGCTCATAAATTAGAAAATATTGATGAATTTGAAAAATATAAAATTCTGACACTTAGAAGACACGAAAAAGACTACATTATCAGATATGAACAAAAATATGTTGAGCTTTTCAAATCAAAATGTAACTTATATGCTTATCAAAATAAAAATTCTGATTTGCCTCAAGATATGAAGGACAGTATTGATAATTTATTGACAAATTATAAAATCCATTTTGAAAAAATTGTATTTCTTGACTCTGTTTTAGGAATTAAAACAAATTCTGGCTTGACTAAAAAAATTAAAGAAAACAGATACGAACTTGAAAAAAACATAAAAACTTTAGCAAATGATGCTGATTATTATATAAATAAATCAAATAAAAGATTGAAAATTTTATATGTTTTAATAACGAGTTTTATAATAATAATAAGTTTCACATCAGGATTGATAATTATCAGATATTTAACCAGACCAATAACAAAACTGACCAAAAATATTGAAGCATTTGTTAAATCTAATTTCACTAAAACAGATAATTTTGTATATCAAACTTCTATAAAAGAATTGGTGGTTTTAATTGAAAATTATTTTTCTTTAAAAAAAGAAATACTATCTCTGTTAATTGATTTTCAGCAAAAAGTAAAAGAAAGAACCGAAGAAGTTCAAACACAAAAAGAACTAATTGAAAAACAAAAACTTAAGGTGGAAGCCGTAAACAAAGCTATGATTTCGAGCATAAAATATGCTAAGCAAATTCAAGATGCAATTTTACCATCAAATGAACTTTTGAAAGATGGTTTTAAAGATTATTTTGTAATTTTCAAACCGTTAGATATTGTAAGTGGTGATTTTTTATGGTATAAACGTATTAAAAATGAAAATTATAATCTCAAACTTATTGCTGTTGCCGACTGTACAGGTCACGGTGTTCCGGGGGCATTGATGAGTATGCTGAGTATTGCCTATTTGAACGAGATTGTACTACGAAAAGAAGTTGCTCACGCAAACGAAATTCTTGAAATACTAAGGTTGAACATAATAAATAATTTTAAATATGACGGATTGGATATTGCTTTTATTATAATTCATAATGATAAAAATATATTAGAATTTGCCGGTGCTAACAGAAATGTTTTTATTAAAAGAAATGCAGAAATCATAAAACTTAAAGGTAATAAAATGCCAATTGGTAAATATCCCACCAATAATTTATTTGACAACCAGATTTTTGAAATACAAAAAAATGATGTTTTTTATGCTTTTAGCGATGGAATTACCGATCAGTTAAGTGAAGATGGACATAAATTCAGTACCAAACGTTTTGTCCAGATTATTCAAAACAATGAAAATTTGAAAGATACAAAAAAGAGTTTACTTGACGAAACTCAAAAATGGAAGCAAAAAACACCACAAACTGATGATATTTTGGTCTTTGCCGCACAATTATTTTAATCAATATTATAACACTGTTAATTGAAAATTCAAAAGACAATAGTAATTTTGAAATAGATTTTTCAAAATTTAAAGTTTATTCTATTTTTGCCGGTCTAAATAAATAATTTATTATTTATACATATTTCACACATAAACAACTGGTAATAAGAAATATATATGTTATTTAACTCAATTGACTTTGCAATTTTTTTGCCTTTAGTTTTTATTCTTTACTGGTTTGTTACCAACAAAAATTTAAAACTTCAGAATTTTCTTATTGTTTTTGCGAGTTATGTTTTTTATGGTTGGTGGGACTGGCGTTTTTTGTCCTTGATAATATTCAGTACTTTAGTTGATTTTTTGGTTGGTGTCGGTCTGTCAAAGCAGGAAAATCAAAAAAAACGAAGATTACTTTTATTTACAAGCATTTTTGTAAATTTAGGATTTCTTGGTTTTTTTAAATACTACAATTTTTTCCTTGATAATTTTGTAGATGCATTTACTTTCTTTGGTTTCCCTATCAAAGCAAATTCTTTAAACATTATTCTTCCCGTTGGAATAAGTTTTTATACATTTCAGACATTAAGCTACTCAATTGACGTATATAGACGGAAACTGCAGCCTACAAAAGATTTTATTGCTTTTGTTGCATACGTGAGTTTTTTCCCTCAACTTGTAGCAGGTCCTATTGAAAGAGCTACAAATTTACTCCCGCAATTCTACAAAAAAAGAAACTTCGATTATAGCAAGGCAGTTGATGGTTTGAGGCTAATTCTGTGGGGTTTGTTCAAAAAAATTGTTATTGCCGACAGTTGTGCTGTGTTTGCAGATATGATTTTTAACAATTCTGCTGATTATTCAGGCAGTACATTGGTTTTTGGTGCTTTGTTTTTTACATTTCAGATATATGGCGATTTTTCAGGTTATTCGGATATTGCAATAGGTACTGCAAGGTTGTTTGGATTTGACCTGATGAGAAATTTTGCTTTTCCATATTTTTCGAGAGATATTGCCGAATTCTGGCGTCGTTGGCATATTTCTCTTTCTACATGGTTCAGAGATTATTTATATATACCTTTGGGTGGTAGTCGTGGTGGACTGTTGATGAAAGTGAGAAACACATTTATCATATTTGTTGTAAGCGGTTTTTGGCACGGAGCTAACTGGACTTTCATTATCTGGGGAGCATTGAATGCTATTTATTTTTTACCTCTTTTGTTAAGCAACAAAAACAGAAACAATATGGAAATTGTAGCCAAAGGCAAATTTATGCCTTCTTTTAAAGATATTATATCAATCTCATCAACTTTCGGACTTACAGTATTCGCATGGATTTTTTTCAGGGCTAAAAATATTGGACATGCTTTTTCTTATATTTCCGAAATTTTTTCCTCTTCGCTTTTTACTATACCCAAATTCAAAGGAATCGGAAACCCTATGACAACTATTATTCTTGTTATAATTTTTGTTTTTATTGAATGGATAGGCAGAGAAGAGCAGTATGCTATTCAAAGTATAGGAATTAAATGGAAAAAACCTTTTAGGTATGCTTTTTATTATGCTATCATTATTGCAATTTTCTGGTTTGGAGGGAAGGAACAACAATTTATTTATTTTCAATTTTAAAAAATGAAAAGATTTATTTTAAATACTTTTTTCTTTTTATTAATTCCACTCGTTTATTTTGGCGTAAATTTTTTAATAAATTATATCTACATTTCTAAACAAAAATCGGATATTCCGGAAGTTAATGTTCTGATTGTTGGAGATTCTCACACTATGAAAAGTTTAAAGGCAGATTTATTCAACAGTGCACTAAATATTTCAGAAACTTCTGAACCTTTTATTATTACTTTTTGGAAATTGGATTTTATATTTGATTCATTCATTCCTGATACTGTTATTTTAGGTTTTTCTTATCATAATATATCAAAAATCGGCGATTTGAGATTTTCAGACAACAAATGGGCTAGCGAAATGTTTAAAAGAGCATATCCTTTCAAAAAATTTGATAATATAAAAAATATAATCGAAATAAATTATAATTCTTTGTTCCGAACTATCTGGAAACAAACTTGCTTTTATCCGAAAAAAAAACATATTAAATTTCAAACAAATCACAAGATTATTAAAAAAAGTTTTAATAATGACTATAAAGAAGCAATACAACGGCATTACTTTTATAACACTACGCAAGCTGATATTTCTCAAGTTTCAATTGGTTATTTAGATTCTATCATCAATTTATGTATATCGCATAAAATAGTATTAATTTTGGTAACTCTCCTGTTCATAAAAATTATTATGAAAAAGTCCCTCAAATTATTTTAAAAAAATACGAAATGCTGAAAAATAAATACAGCAATTATTGCCTGATTATTGACAAAGCGAATGGTGAATACCCTGATTCTTTATTTCTTAATTCCGACCATTTGAATGAAAAAGGTGCTAATCGTTTTACGGGTGAAGTAATCGAAATTATGAATCAAAATAGACTTAGTACATTTTTTTAGAACATGTTTTTTTAGAATATATCAATGTCGTTTAGTTGACAAATTTTTCAAAGAATTGAAACATAAGTTTTCGATGGAGACACTGAAAATAGCAAATAACAGCATTTTTTCGGTGTCATCACCGACAAAAAAGACACATTAACTTTCTTAACTAAACTACATTTAAATATACCCTTAAATCCGCAAGTTTTTTCGTAAGTGGTTGCAGGTAGATACTTACAGTACAGGCACCTGCAACATGTAGTTTGCACCAGTCAGGTGCCTGTACTGTAAGTATCTCACCTGACTGAATTTCAGATATATAAGTATAGACTTACGGATTTAAGGCATACAATTAAGTTTTAAAATATTGACGAAAGTTACTTTGAAAAAATTTGCGTTTATGTTTATAATATTTGACATAGGGAGATGATTACTATTCAAAAACATACAGAATGAGATTAAACAATCAATTTGATGTTAAACTGTTTATTTTCAGACAAGTATAAATTATTCAGTTTATTGATATAAAACTATTTAGCTTAAGTTTAAGTTTTTTTTTATCCTTTTTTAAAAAAAGAAAATTACTTTTGCAGATGTTTTAAAATAAATTTAATTTTTTAGATGAATAAAGTTAACATAGACCCAATTGGTAAGCTACTTGGACTAAGACATAAAGCTCATCCCTGGCACGGAGTTGATATTGGTGATAATGCCCCTGAAGAACTTATTACTTTTATTGAGATGGTGCCTTCTGATACAGTCAAATACGAAGTTCATAAACAAACCGGTTATTTGATGCTTGACAGACCTCAGAAATATTCAAATATTTTACCTGCATTGTACGGTTTCATCCCTCAGACTTATTGCGGTAGCCGTATTGGCAAAAAAAGTGCCGATTTGCTTAATCGTCCTGAAATAATAGGTGATGGTGACCCTTTAGATATTTGTGTTCTTACTGAAAAAGATATTGCAAGCGGAAATGTTCTTGTGCGTTCAATTCCAATTGGCGGTTTCAGAATGATTGACGGAAATCAGGCTGATGATAAAATTGTTGCTGTTTTAAAAAATGATGCTGTATACGGCAATGTTAAAGATATTAACGAACTTCCAAAAGCAGTGGTTGATAGATTAAAACATTATTTTTTGACATACAAGGATATGCCCGGCAGCAAAAATCTGAAAACTGAAATAACTCACATTTATAATGCAGCAGAGGCTATTGATGTCATTTCAAGATCAATTGATGATTATAAAGAATTTGTTAATCAGTTGTTGTTCAAATAAGTCAAAGTGATAATCAAAAATGTATGATGTATGATTTATGAAGTATTTGGTATCAATTAAAATTAAAAGAAAAACAAAAAATTAAATTAATAACAAACTATATAAATATGCGAATTAAGGGTTGAAAAAATAATGTTGAAAATTAACTTGTTATGTGTTATTTTAAATCAGGTGAAAAACACATGATTGAGGCAAATTGCCTCTGGCATGTGCCTGTCCTAAAAGGATCTACACCTGCCAGTTAAACTTCAACCCATAATTCGCATTAAATATTCAACTATAAAAAGATGTATCCAACTTTAAGTGATTTTTTCAGAGAGGTTTTTGGTGTTAATATTCCATTGCCTATTCAAAGTTACGGATTTATGTTTGCACTTGCGTTTATTGTCGGAACGCTTGTGTATGCAGCCGAATACAAACGAAAAGAAAAAGAAGGTGTTCTTATTCCTTTTTATGTAAATGAAAAAATTGGCGTTCCTGCAACTCCGGGTCAGCTTATTTTGACTTTTATTCTTATGTTTTTGCTTGGTTTTAAAGGTATTGAAGCAATTTTACATTATTCAGATTTTGTCGATAACCCACAGGAAATGATTTTATCTAAACGCGGTAATTTTTTTGGTGGCATAATAGTCGCCGTCGTTGCAACTGCTTATACTTGGTGGGATAAAAACCGTAAGAAGCTTCCTCAACCCGAAATTATCAGAAAAAAAACCTATCCTCATCAAATTGTAGGAAATATGCTCATTTTTGTAGGATTGTGGGGACTTCTTGGTGCAAAATTGTTTGATGCCGTTCAACCGGATAACTTCAAAGATTTTATTAATGACCCAATTAGTGAACTTCTGGCATTTAGTGGTTTAACTTTTTACGGCGGTCTTATTACGGGATTTATTGCCGGTGTATATTACATCAAAAAATATAATATAAATTTATTACAATCTGTTGATACTTTGGCTCCATCTGCTGCAATTGCTTATTCCGTCGGTAGAGTAGGATGTCAGGTTTCAGGAGACGGTTGCTGGGGTGTAGTTAATACTGCTCCAAAACCCGAAGGACTTAAATTTATCCCTGATTGGATTTGGGCTTATGATTATCCTCATAATGTATTGAATGAAGGAGTACCCATCGAAGGTTACACCGGAAAATACTTCCACGTTCTAGCTGATCCTGTATTTCCTACGCCTTTTTATGAAACATCTTTAATGTTCATAGCTTTTCTGATATTATGGTTTCTCAGAAAAAGAATAAAAATTCCCGGAATATTATTCTCAATATATTTGATATTTGCTGGTTTAGAGCGATTTTTTATCGAAATGATAAGAGTTACAAAAAGATATAATCTGGGTGGAATTGAATTATCTCAGGCTCAAATAATTTCTGTCTTGATGGCTATTACAGGCGTAGTTATGATTGTTTATATGATAATTAAGAAAGAAAAATTTATTGAACTCGGAAAAACTAAACCTAAAGCTATAAACGACCCGAAATTTGTGCCTGTTGATGATGGTAAAAAGAAATAATATAGTGTAACAATGGTCAATTTAGATGATATTTTAATAAAATCTGTTGAAATAATAAAAAAAACAGGTGTATTTATAAAAAATCAACAAAAAAATGTAACAAAAGATATTGTTGAAACTAAAAGTTTGCACGATTTTGTTACTTTTGTTGATAAAGAATCTGAAAAATTTTTAGTAGATAATTTGTCTGCTCTTATTCCTGATGCAGGTTTTATAACCGAAGAAAAAACAACTACTAAATATTCCGAAAATTATAACTGGATTATTGACCCTTTGGACGGCACAACCAATTATATTCACGGTCTTTTTCCTGTCTGTGTTAGTGTTGCTCTGCAGTATCAAAAAGAAACTGTTTTAGGTGTAGTTTACGAAATTGGCTTAGATGAATGTTTTTGGGCAGTTAAAGACAAAGGTGCATTTCTGAATGGTTATAAAATAAAGGTCTCTGATACCGACAAAGTTGAAAATACTCTTATTGCAACCGGTTTCCCATACTACGATTATAAACATTTGCCTCAATTTATGCAAACTATTGAATATTTTATGCAACATTCTCACGGCTTGAGGCGACTTGGCTCTGCTGCTGCCGATTTGGCTTATGTTGCCTGTGGCAGATGTGATGCTTTTTACGAATACAGTTTAAAAGCATGGGACGTTGCCGCAGGTGCTTTTATTATTCAGGAGGCTGGTGGCAAAGTGTCTGATTTCAGTGGTGAAAAAAACTACTTATTCGGACAGGAAATTGTAACTTCTAACAGCTTGGTTTTCAATGAATTTTTATCTATTATTAAACGAATAATTAAATAAAAATGGATTTGAACAAACCCAAAACAGCTGTTGTTATCCTGAATTGGAATGGGAAAAAACATTTGGAAATATTTCTGCCTTCTGTTGTTAAAAATACAGAAAAAGCTGAAATTTGGGTTGCCGATAACGGCTCAACTGATGATTCAATCGATTTTTTGAAAAAAAACTATCCTTCTGTAAATATTCTGCAGTTAGATAAAAATTACGGCTTTACCGGAGGTTATAATAAATCTCTCGAAAAAATCAAAGCTGATTTCTTTGTTTTATTAAATTCTGATGTTGAAGTTACTGAAAACTGGGTTGAACCAATAATAGAGTTTATGAATAAAAATGAAGATGTAGCTGCCGTTCAACCCAAAATTTTATCTTATATAAACAAAAATTATTTTGAATATGCCGGTGCTGCCGGAGGTTTTATTGATAAATACGGATATCCGTTTTGTCGAGGCAGAATTTTAGATACTTTTGAGCAGGATAATGGACAGTATCAGCAAATAACAGACATTTTCTGGGCTACCGGTGCCTGCCTTTTTATCAGAGCCAATGACTTTTTGCAAAATAAATTTGATGATTTGTTTTTTGCACACATGGAGGAAATCGACCTTTGCTGGCGACTCAAAAATAAAAACCGCAGAATCGTTTATTTTCCTGATGTAAAAGTTTATCATCTGGGCGGAGGTACATTGCCAAATAAAAGTGCTAATAAATTATTCTTAAATTACAGAAATAATCTTTTTTTATTATACAAAAATCTTCCTGAAAAAGAAACTTCAAAAATATTGTTTAAAAGAATGTTATTAGACGGTTTATCAGCTATTATTTATTTGACTAAATTTCAATTCAAATATTTTCTGGT
This sequence comes from Acetofilamentum sp., assembly GCA_020722645.1. Lineage (GTDB taxonomy): Bacteria > Bacteroidota > Bacteroidia > Bacteroidales > JAFGUD01 > JAFGUD01. The sequence continues at coordinate 9,162 of DYKL01000103.1, forward strand.
TGTTTGGAAAGCGCATTTAAAATTTTATAAGAGTAAAAGGCATTTGAAAGCCCAAAGACTTGAATTATTACTACAAAACACAAGCTCTCATAAACAAATTTACAAAAAAAGTATTGTATTTGATTATTTTTTAAGAAAAAAACGTATTTTTACAGAATTAAATTTTTAACTATTTTTTTTATGTCTGATAGTGTAGTAATAATTCCGACATACAACGAAAAAGAAAACGCAGAAAGTATAATCAGAGCTGTTTTTTCATTGTCGAAAGTTTTTGATTTGCTTATTATTGATGATGGCTCACCAGATGGTACGGCTCAAATTGTAAAAGATTTGCAAAGTGAGTTTAACGGAAGGCTTCATTTGATTGAAAGAGAAGGTAAATTAGGACTTGGAACTGCATATATAAGAGGTTTTAAATGGGCATTGGAAAATAATTACGAATATATCTGCGAAATGGATGCTGATTTTTCACATAATCCAGCAGATTTAGTCAGATTGCAGCAAGCTTGTCAGGAAGGAGCCGATTTGGCAATAGGTTCAAGATATATTGACGGTGTAGCGGTAGTTAATTGGCCTATGGGCAGAATTATTATGTCTTACTACGCTTCGGTTTACGTCAGAATAATTACCGGAATGAAAATAAAGGATACCACTGCCGGTTTTAAATGCTACAGAAATAAGGTTTTAAGTACTATTGAATTTGAAACTGTCAAATTCAAAGGATATGCTTTTCAGATTGAAATGAAATTCAGAACTTGGAAATACGGTTTTAAAATTATTGAAGTGCCCATAATTTTTACTGAAAGGAAAAAAGGAAAATCAAAGATGAGCGGTGGAATTTTTAATGAAGCATTTTGGGGTGTTATCAAAATGAAAACTAAAAGTATTTTCAAAAAGTATCCAAAAAAGAGTTAGTCAATTTATTGATTATAAATGAAATTCATTTATAGTCAAAATACTAACGTTCTATTCCGCAATATTAAGATGCTGATATAAATATAGTCCGTAGGACTAAAATAATGATAACCACGAGTTTCAACTCGTGGTAGAAACAAAAAAAAAAATCGTTACAAGCACAAATGTAAATTATTAATTAAATGTAGAATGTAA
>DYKL01000585.1 GCA_020722645.1 Acetofilamentum sp.
TTCGAAATCCCTAATATTTTTTAACATGATTATTAACTTTTCAATTCAATTTAGGGTAAATTGCTTTGAGTTGATAGTTCCAATCGCCTTTTATGCCTTGTTCCTGAATTGAAAAAGAGCTGTAATACAACATTCTGTCTTTGAAAAATGATTGTTTTGCTTTTTGTAATTCAACTGTAAATTTTTCGCCTTTTTCATTTTCGCAAAACAGGTCAAAAACAACGTTTCTGTCTAATCCGGTTTGACCGAGGTGTTCATTTTTTTGAAAGTCAGGTCTTTAATGTGCTGATTTTGAGTAGCAAGTAATTCATTCAAAAAATCAATCAACAGGTCTTTGTTTGCCTCTTCGCCGAATATTTTTTTGAAACCGAAATCGGTAAAAGGATTTATAAAACGTGGAATGTTGTTTTCTGACATAATGCTATTTTTTGCAAATATACTAAATATTTAAAAAATTGTAAGTTGAAAATTGATAATTGTTTCAATTTTTCAAATAACATTCGGGAAAAAATCGAGTTAAAACCCTATCAATCAACCAATTGCTCACAATTTGGGGAGGTTAGGAAGGGTTTTCTGCTTGTCCGTCTTCGTATTCAATTGTACGGAGTTGAGTGCCGGCGGCGGAATATAAATATTCGATAGTAAAATCTCTTAGTTGTTCGGTGCTGTTTTTTGATAGCCACTGAATTGCTGACTATTGCCTTTTTGGTAAGGTGTATTGCCTATTTCGGTTAGAATTTTCATTTAAATGGAAATACTTTTGTTTTTAATCCAATAAATTATGCTTTCTATATCCATTTTACCATTAGCAATATTTATGACAAAATTAAATTTTTCATCTTGGGTGGCTTTAATATCATAATTTTTTTGCATAAGTAAAAGCCTCATAAGAACGTAACCAACTCTTTTGTTTCCATCTATAAAAGGATGATTTTTTATAATACTTTCAATAATTGCACCTGCTTTTTCGAATGACGAAGGATAAAATTCAATGTTTCCAAATCCACTATAAGGTCTTTCAATAGCTGATTTTAGCAAATTAATGTCTCTTATCCCTGATGTCCCTCCGAATCTTTCAATTAAGATTTTATGTATTTCAATTACATCTTCAATTTTAATCATTTTGCTAGTTTTTCCAGAACTTCTCTATCTTCTTTTAAAATTGTATTTAAGTTTATTGAAAGTTGGGATTTTTCTTTTGCAATATTTTCAATTTGACGTAAATATAATAAAATATCTTTTAAAATATCTTCCGGTAATATATTTACAATATTTGTTATTTCTTGTTTTATTTCCATACATAAGTTTTTTGGCAAATATACTAAATTCTTGAAAAAAAAAGATGAAACCCCCATGAGAACCTTAAAGTTCTCACACCAATAGAATGAAAATAATTATAAACCAACAACTTACAAAATTATTTACACATGAAAAATTGAAATTTTGAGTGGCGTTTTTGTCTTAATCCCTCTGTATCTCCCCTAAATGGTAATGGCACTAATATAACAAAATAATTATTATCTTTGGTGAAATTTTAAAACC
>DYKL01000586.1 GCA_020722645.1 Acetofilamentum sp.
TGAACATTTTGATAACGGTTTAGTATCAATATTTATTACATAAAACATTTCTTAATACACATAAAATCAAAAAATTAATTCAAAAATCAGCTATATTTGTTTACTCTTACGTTTATTTTTAGTTATTTTGCTGATTTTTAATATATAATGGAACAAATTAACTTTTATCAAATAACTATTCTTATAATACAGTGCATTTTGGTATCTGTATTGATTTTGAGCTTATTCCGGCTTCGGAAATATTTCGGAATAAGTGCATTATATGCCGCATTAGGTCTTTTTCAATACATGCAGGTTTTTCTGGCAAGCACTGTTTATATCGAAATATTTGACAATATTGTTGTTTCACCGGGGTCGTCGGTTTTATTTACAGGTGGTCTTTTTGCCGTTTTATTGGTTTACATAAAAGAAGATGCTCTTGAAATCAGAAAAGTAATATATGCTTTATTAATTGCAAATGTTATAATGTCGTTGCTTTTATATACATTTGGTTGGCATTTCGACAAATCAAATATAATAAATCCTTTCAATGTATCAACAAATTTTTTCAGTTATAATGCATGGTCTCTTTTTGTGGGGACGATAACTCTTATTTTAGACTCAATTTTAATAATAATTTTATTTGAGTTTATATCAAAATTCACTTCATATTTGTATTTGCGTATTCTATTTACAATGATGATTGTATTGAGTTTCGACACCGTTATGTACATATCACTGGCTTTTTGGGGCTCAGACAACATTAAATCAATAATGATTTCGGGATTAATTGCAAAAAACAGTGCTGTTTTAATTTATTCATTCTTATTCTTTATATTTCTTAAATACGTCGAAAAAGACAGGGATAACTCACCTCAGATAAAATTCAAAGATATATTTTATTCCTTATCATATCGTCAAAAATATGAAGCAGTTAGTCAAGAGAAAGAATTAGTTCAGATAGAGGCAGAAAAAGCAATTGAACAAAGCGAAATCAGATATCGTACATTAGCTCAGATTGCTCCGGTTGGTATTTTCTTTACTGATGCAGATGGTTACACTTTATACGTAAATCCTAAATGGTGCGAAATATCAGACATGAAAAAAGAAAATGCTCTGGGTTACGGCTGGTTAGATGCAGTTCATCATGATGATTTAATTAAAACGGAAACGGGTTGGGAGCTTGCCACAAAAAACAAATCAAGTTCTTATGCCGAATACCGTTTTCTGCACAAAGACGGGACAATTAAATGGGTTTTAGGACAAGCAATTCCCGAAATTAACTCCGAAAACAAAATTATTGGCTATGTTGGAACAATAACTGACATCACAGAGATAAAAAAATACGAAAAAGAACTGAAAACCGCCAAAGAAAAAGCAGAAGAAAGCGACAAACTTAAAACTTCTTTCCTTCAGAACCTTTCGCACGAAATCAGAACACCTATGAATGCAATCATCGGTTTTTCAGACTTATAGACAGAACCCGATACTGGACAAGAGTTAATAAAACGGAACTTACTTACAACTTTTCAGGTTTTACAGGCGATAGCTAAGA
>DYKL01000104.1 GCA_020722645.1 Acetofilamentum sp.
AAAGGCTTAAATTTTACAAGAATTTTGGTTTATGAATAATGCAGGTTAAAATTATTAAGCCCGTAAAAAATTCGAATATTTGCATCAAATTCATTTCTTGCTATTGCAAAATTCAATACCTGAATAAAATGAGATATGTATAATTTGCATTTTTGAAAGTAAATTGTATGATTAATTTTATTTTCTTTTTGTTTTTCTAATGAGGCTTTGTATTGATTGATATTCTGTTCAAAAATTGGAAGTAAAACACCCAAATCGTAAACAATAGAAGAGCTTATGGCTTTTGAGTTTCCATTTATCAGACTCACATTTTTCGCTGTTTTTAATGCATTTAATCTAGAAACATCAGTATTTGGTAATCTTCTGTATGGCATAAAAAACTTAAATCAAAATTTGTTCCATATTATTTAAAATTACAAATATTTTTTATAAGTTGATTTTTTGAAAATAAACATATTTTAAAAATTTGTGATATATATCAAATTTTAAAATTGAAATATCAATTTATAAACCTGTTTTTTATTTAAAATATTTTTTGTTAAATATTGATAATTTTGATATTATGCAATAGTGGGACTAAAACACTTTTTTTTTTATTTGGTAGAAAATTGCTTTTAATTTTAATTTGCAAATTCTTTTTTTTTACACAAACAAAATTTTAATATTAAAACCGCAACAAATGGAACACAATTTAGAAAGTATGCCTTTATGGCTATCAATTCCGTTTATGGTAATGCTGCTGATAATAGCAGTTGGACCATTAGCTTTTCCACATTGGTGGGAAAAAAACAGCAATAAGCTTATTGTATCTCTCATTCTCGGCGTTCCCGTAGCAATAATAATGATTATTAAGGGTTTATCGCACAATCTTATACATCAAATAGTATTTGATTATATTCCATTTATTGTACTACTGGGAGGGTTATTTACCATAACCGGAGGGATAAATATACGTGGAGACATAGAAGCAAAACCGACAACGAATATTATCTTTTTGGCAATAGGAGGAGTACTGGCATCATTTATGGGAACAACCGGAGCCGCAATGCTTTTAATTCGTCCGGTAATTTTGACAAATCAGGAAAGAAAATTTAAAGTACATACGATATTGTTTTTCATCGCAATAGTTGCAAATGCCGGTGGTATTTTAACACCATTAGGAGACCCGCCTTTATTCTTGTTATACCTTAAAGGTGCCGGTTTTACTTGGTTTTTTAATCTTTTTATTGAGTGGGCTTTTGTTTTAATTAGCCTTTTAGTTGTATTTTTCTTTGTTGATACATACTTCTACAGAAAAGAATCAAAAGAAGACCTGGAACTTGACAAAAGTCAGATAGAACCTATAAAAATTACAGGAAAACTAAATTTCTTTTTTTTAATTGGAGTAATTTTATCTGTTGCTTTTTTAAACGAGCAATATTTACATTTTATTCACAATAACCACTACTTGGGGTTCATCAGAGAATTTGTTATAATTTCTATGGCAGTATTATCATTACTGTTAACTAAAAAAGAAATCAGATACGAAAGGAATAAATTTACATGGGCACCAATCTTGGAAGTTGCATTTCTGTTTCTGGGAATCTTTATAACAATGGTACCTGCACTGATTTATTTGAGTCAAAATGCACAAAAATTCGGCCTCACAGAACCATGTCATTTTTATTACGCCACAGGCGCTTTGAGTTCATTTTTGGATAATGCTCCAACAGCGTTGTCATTCTATTCACTAGCTTCTTCTGAACAAATTCTAGGATTATTTCCAAATGTAATAATGGAAGCCGGTATTCCGGAAATATTACTTGCAGCTATCAGTACAGGTGCAGTATTTTTCGGAGCAATGACATATATCGGCAATGGTCCGAATTTTATGGTAAAAGCTATTGCCGAAGAATTTAAAATAAAAATGCCGAGCTTTTTCGGATATATTTTCAAATTTTCACTTGTAGTTTTATTACCAATTTATATTTTAGTACAAATATTGTTTTTTTAATAGCAAAAAAATTTTTATATAAACAGCCGACAAAAAGTTGGCTGTTTTTTTTGTCAAACAATCTCATACCGATATGCATTCATAAGTGAAATTTTATGCTAAAATTACAATGAATGCTGCTCAGCATAATACCAATTAAGTTTCAAATTCGATTTTATATCTTAGAAAACAACTTGGTATAAATTCAAATATAAATATTACACAATAGTTCGGTATATTTTGAAGTAATTCGTTAATATTCAGCAAATTGATTTTGTATGTGTAACAAATTAGTAGTTGATTGAAAATCAATAATTTGCTTCCTTCGTTATCACTCAGGATGACACTAATTGAAAAATTAACGAATTATTGATTACAAAAATTTCACAAAAAAACTTGTAATATTTTTATTTACAGAAATTTTAATAATTTCGCATATTCTAATACAACATTTTTAATGACGTAAACAAATGAATATAAGATGATTATATTTTGGCAAATAGTATTTTGGGTTTCAGTATTTTTGATATTATACACTTACATAATCTTTCCTTTTTTATTATTTTTAAACAAAAAACAAAAAAACAGATTTGACAATTTATATACAATAAATGATAATCTGCCGAAAATTTCAATTTTAATATCAATTTACAACGAAGAGCTTGTAATTTCAGAAAAAATTGAAAGTATTATAAAATCTGACTACCCTGTTGATAAAATCGAAATTATTATCGGTTCAGATTGTTCCGACGACAGAAGCAATGAAATAGTTGAACAATATTGTGAAAAATATAATTTTATTCATTTCAAAAAATTCGATAAAAGACAAGGCAAACCTTCGGTAATAAATCAAATACAAAAAAATTCAACCGGCGAAATTTTAATATTAACAGATGCTAACGTTATTTTTGACAAAAGGACAATATACGAACTTGTAAAATATTTTAAAGATGACTCAATTGGATTGGTCGATTCTCAAATGATTAACAAAGGCATCGTAAGTAACGGGATATCTGTTCAGGAAAGCAGTTATATATCAAGAGAAGTAAAAATTAAATCAAAAGAAAGTCAAATTTGGGGAACAATGATGGGACCTTTTGGAGGGTGTTATGCAATCAGAAAAAATTTATACGCTGAAGTTCCAAAAAATTTTCTTGTTGATGATTTTTATATCAATATGAAAATTTTCGAGCAAGGATACAAAGCAATAAATTGTGTTAATGCTGTCGTCTATGAAGATGTGTCGAACAATCTGAAAGATGAATTCAGAAGAAAAAAAAGAATTGCAACCGGAAACTTTCAAAACCTTAATACATTTAAACATCTGTTATGGGCAGGTATAGGAATAAAATCAAATAAAATCTCTTACCTGAAAAAATATTCTTTATTTGGACTTAGTTTTAGTTTTTTTTCACATAAAGTAGTCAGGTGGTTGGTTCCTTTTTTTATGATTTTAATCTTAATATCTGGTGCATTTTTGTTAAATCTTAAATTTTATTTATTTTCTTACCTTAGTTATTTAGCTTTACTATTTTTGCCGATAATTGATTACTTTCTAAAAAAGATTAAAGTGCATTTGTCATTATTACGTTTTACAACTCATTTTTTGTCTATGAATCTCGCTTTATTACTTGGTTTTATTAAGTTTATCACAGGGGTAAAAAGCGGAGTATGGAATCCGACAAAACGGAATCAGACAAGAAATCAATATTAAATTATTATGCAGATATTTCTTTTTCATTAAAATAACTTTATGAATATCAAACTAAATACAATACCCGAAGCTATAGAAGCAATAAAAAACGGAGAAATCATTATTGTTGTTGATGACGAAAACCGTGAAAATGAAGGCGATTTTATTACCGCAGCTGAACTTATAACCCCTGAAAAAGTAAATTTTATGGCTAAACACGGCAGGGGACTAATCTGCGCTCCATTATCCGTAGAAAGATGCGAAGAATTGGAACTTCAACTAATGGTTGGAAAAAACACATCTCTGCATTCTACGCCATTCACAGTTTCGGTAGATTTACTTGGACATGGCTGTACAACAGGCATATCGGCGCACGACCGTTCAAAAACCATCACTGCTTTGGTTGATGACAAAACTAAACCTTATGATTTAGGACGTCCCGGGCATATTTTTCCGCTAAAAGCTGTTAATGAAGGGGTTTTGAGAAGAACCGGTCATACAGAAGCTACAATTGACCTTACAAAATTAGCAGGTTTAAAACCCGGTGGTGCTTTGGTTGAAATTATGAATGACGACGGAACAATGGCAAGATTACCCGAACTGTATGAAGTTGCTAAAAAATTCAATCTTAAACTGATTACTATTAAAGACCTCGTGTCGTATAGACTTCAAACAGAAAGCCTTGTCGAAAGAGGTACTCAAATAAATATGCCTACAGAATACGGCGACTTTCAATTAATTCCATTTCGTGAGAAAAAAACAGGGCTTGAACATATAGCTTTGTTTAAAGGCGAATGGTATGAAGATGAAGCAATTTTGACAAGAGTACATTCATCTTGTGTAACAGGTGATATTTTTGCATCAAAAAGATGTGACTGCGGTGAGCAACTGCACGAAGCTATGAAAATGGTAGAAAAAGCAGGCAAAGGGGTTGTTTTATATATGAATCAGGAAGGCAGAGGAATTGGATTGTTTAATAAAATATCTGCGTATAAACTACAAGAAGAGGGTTATGATACTGTTGAAGCAAATATAAAACTCGGTTTTGATAATGACGAAAGGGATTACGGAGTCGGTGCTCAAATTTTAAGAAATTTGGGGATAAAAAAAATGAAACTTATGACAAATAATCCGATAAAAAAAATAGCTTTGCAGGGTTATGGACTCGAAATAGCAGAAATTGTTCCTATTGAAATAAAACCAAATAAATACAATGAATTTTATATGAGAACTAAAAAAGAAAAAATGGGACATATTTTAAAAAAATTCGAGTATAAAGCAGACCATAACTTCTTTTGCAGCAGGCATTAAAGAGTACATAGTGCATAGTGCATAGTGCATAGTGAATAGTGCATAGTGGATAGTGCATAGTGCATAGTGGATAGTGCATAGTGCATAGTGCATAGTGGATAGTGCATAGTGCATAGTGGATAGTGCATAGTGCATAGTGCATAGTGCATAGTGCATAGTTGATAGCTCAACAAAGGCGTCAGCCAACAATTTAACAATTTAACAATTCAACAATTTAACAATTTAACTCGATAAACCAAATAATGGAATTTTTAGAAAACTTAGGTGAAATATTATTGTACAACCCCGAACGACCAATGCTTTTCAACAGCGGGGTATTTGTCATATTTTTCTCTGTTTTTATTGTCATTTACACCTTGATTTATAAAAAAAAGCTGTTAAATGCTGTTTATGTTGTCATTTTTAGTATGTTTTTTTATTATAAATCAAGCGGAATTTACTTTTTTTTACTTGTACTGACTACTATTACAGATTTTTCTTTTGCATGGTTTCTGCATAAAACTGAAAAAAAATTCTGGCGAGTTTTCTGGATGATTCTTGGAGTGATTCCAAGTCTGGGACTTCTGGGATATTTTAAATACACAAACTTCCTTTTATTTAATTGGGAGCTTATTTCAGGCAATAACTTTCAGCCACTCGACATTTTTTTACCTGTTGGAATTTCTTTTTACACATTCCAATCTGTCAGCTATGTGCTTGATGTTTACTGGAAAAAGCTGAAACCAACAAAAAGTATGCTGGATTATGCTTTTTTCCTGTCATTTTTTCCTCAACTTGTTGCCGGTCCAATTGTTAAAGCACATCATTTTTTACCTCAACTCGAAAAAATTCCAAAAGTTGATAAACAGGCTGTTTACAGCGGAATGTGGTTAATAATGCTCGGACTGTTCAAAAAAGCCGTGATTGCTGATTACATAGCCCAATACAACGATTTAATTTTTGCTTCGCCAGATACATATAACGGTTTTGAAAACATTATGGCAATTTATGGTTATACCTTGCAAATTTACCTTGATTTTTCAGGCTACTCCGATATGGCAATAGGGTTTGGAAGAGTAATGGGATATGACTTGGGCGTTAATTTTCAGCTTCCATATCAGGCTCAGAACATTACCGATTTCTGGAGACGCTGGCATATTTCATTATCAACGTGGCTTAGAGATTATCTTTATATTCCGCTGGGAGGAAACAAAAAAGGAAAGTTCAGGACATACCTTAATAATATGATTACAATGCTTTTGGGTGGTTTATGGCACGGTGCCAACTGGAAATTTGTTTTTTGGGGAGCAATGCACGGTGTTGGATTGGCGATACACAAATCTACTAAAAAATTATTAGATAAACTCCCGAACATTTTCCCTACTAAATTTATTTCTTGGTTTATAACCTTTCATTTTGTTATATTTTTATGGATATTTTTCAGAGCTGCTGATATCGAAAGAGTCGAAACAATTTCTGTTACAGAAAACGGAGTAACTACCGAAATGGTTCAAAATGTGAAAATAGATGCTTTTGTTGTTTCCTGGATGATGATTAAGCAGGTGTTCACAGACTTTGATATTACATTTGCAAAACATTTTTGGGATGCCAGAATGTTGTGGGTAATTTTAGTCGTAATTGGTTTTTTAATGCACACTGTTCCATTAAAGTGGTTAGATAAAATTTCCGACACTTTTGTCAAATCGCCATATATCGTAAAAATTATTATGTTTACAATTCTTTTGCAAATAGTTGTTCAATTGCAAAACCAAGACGTACAGCCATTTATATATTTTCAATTTTAGCTTAATTCAACTAATAAAGCACTGAAAATTATATAAAATTATATAAAATTGGTATTGTTAATTTAGTATAGTTTTATATTGCTTAATAAAAAAACAAATCAACAATGAAATAACACAAAAATGAAGCACTTATTATTATTTTTTATTATAACGCTTAGTTTTCATCTTTATTCACAAAAAAATCCTGAAAAAGTAGAAAATGAAACAGATGATACGACAAAACTGATTGTTGAAAAATATGTTTTTAATAAATTCGGGACAATAGATACTTCTGCGATTGATACTTTTCAAATATACATTGAATTATTAGATAATTACGAAAAGGACTATCTTCCGGTAATAAATCTGGGGCAAATCGGAACACCATCTTTAAATATCATTTTTTCAAAAAGAAAGGAATTTAAAGATTTTATGTTTTTAAACCCCTATATTGAGTACATATTTATTCCCAAAGACTTGAGTTTTTATAAAACAAACAATCCATATACAGACATCAAATACATTGGTGCATCAAAGTCGAAAGAACAGCAAAGAATGGATTTTATTCATACACAGTCAGTCGGAACGCACAAATTCGGCATTGAATTTAAAATGACAACTGCAAGAAACCTTGCTTCAGAAAGCAAACAGAATTCAACAATAAACAACTTGAATTTTTGGTATCATAAACAAATAAAAAATTACAACATTTATGCAGCAATCTACTCTTCAAACATAAAAAGACCCGAAAACGGCGGAATTATTGACACTCCACAATACGACCCTGAGACATCATTATATCAAATTCAAAATGCAAATAATTCAATAATTAACAGAGGTTTTATTTTTCGTCATTATTACAGTTTTAATGAAAAATATTTAATTCAACATTGCCTTAATTATAACTTATCTGCAAGAACTTTTTCAGAGTCAAAACTCAACTCAGAAGTTTTTGGACAACCTCTTATTGCTCAGCAGGAAACTTTTGACAGTGTAAGCTTTAAATCTTTTGACAACACAATTAGTTTTATGAAAAAACATAGTTTTGGAAATATGAATTTGAGTTTTACGAACAAATTAAGAAACATTTACTATTTCAAAGGTTATATTTACGATATTTCAGGAGAATTTCATACTGATAATTTTTTATCACTTTCAATTTCCGATTTAAAATTAAAATTTCTTCATTCATACATAAAAAGTGATTACCATCTGACTGACAGACAAAAAGGGGATTTCGATTTCTTGTCGGGTCAAAATATTTATTTGAATAAAAACAATTCAACTTACATAAATTTTTTGGAGAAATTCGAACGTTATACTCCTGACTTTTTTTACGAACATTACAATGGAAATTATGAAAGCTGGAAAAAATCTTTCAGCAAATCAATCAAAATATTTTTTGAAACAAATATAAATTTCGAGAAATTCAATTTTCATATTGGAGGAAATTACAGCATACTAAACAATTTTATTTATTTTGATTCAGTTGCTCAACCTCGTCAAGTGCAAGCAAATATATATTTAACAACTGTTTGGGCAAAAAAAATATTCAGATTCAAACCTTTTGTGTTTGATATAAACTTGATTTGGCAAAAAAATAATCACAACGAAGTTCTAAATGTACCTGAATTTATTGCAGCCGGCTCTTTTTATTTAGATTTCGATGTTTTCAAAGGAGCCGCACATATACATATTGGATTTTCGGCAAATTATACTTCCGAATTTTATATGTATTCATATCGCCCAACAACAGGTGTTTTTTATGTTAAAAACGAACGTATTACAGGAAATTATCCGATTGCAAATCTTTTTTTTACTGCAAGAATAAAAAGAGCAACTATAATCGTACGCTTTGACCATACAAATGCAATGCTTTTACAACCCTATTACAGCACGGTGGAAAACTATCACCTTAACGATTATTATTTAAGATTTGGAGTTAGATGGTGGTTTAAAAATTAAGCCTCTTGTTTTTCATTGATAATACTTTCAACTTTCTTTTCGTCATAAAATAAAAATATAATCAACCCGGCAACACAGAAAATAAAAGCCGCAAAAGCCGCTATTCTGACACCTGTATCGTTCATTGTATCCTTGCCGAGCAGCAAAAATGAAGGGAACAGCAAATTTGCAACAGAAATACCAAGTTTCATCATAAATGTACGTGCGGCAAAAAAAGTACCTGCTTTGTAGTTACCCGTCATTTTACTGTCGGCAGTAACCAAATCTGCAACAATTGCATTTGGCAAAATTCCGAAAATCGCCATTGGCAGAGATGCCAGAATTACAATCAAATATGCCTGAACATAAGCATCAATATGGAATTTGTTTAAAAATGTAACAAAAATAAAATCTATGGCAAGTAACAAAAATGCAAATATCAAAACCTTCTTTTTCCCTAATTTTCGTGCAAGAAAATTGACAGGAACATAAAAAACAAAGCTCAAAACAAACAAAACCAACATTAAAAATGAAGTCAGACTTTCTTCGAGTTTTAATAATACAATAACAAAATAACTAATCCCGATTTGTATAAAAGTCAATGATAACCAATACATTAAATCGGAACTGACAAATTTTAAAAAATTTTTATTTTTAAGTGCCGAAATAAATGATTTTATTACATTTTCAGACGTTTTTCGTTCTTCGGAAAATTTGCTTTCTTTAATAAAAACCACAGGTGCCATCATTGCCAAAAAAGAAATAACGGCAAACACCGATAAAACAAACTGAAACGAACCGGTACTGCTCAGATTAAATATTTCTTCTGCCATACCTCTGAATGCATAAATCTGATTTCCCAAAGCAAATCCTAATGCCCAGGTTATCGAAATATATGTGCTGATACTCAGACTTTCTTTCGGAGTGTGTCCAAATTCACTGATTAGAGCGTTATATGGGGTGCAATATGTTGTAATTGCAAGATAGTAAACTAAAATGCAGAATATCAGCCACAAAGTATTCCAGACACTTTCATGCGGAACAATAGGAACAAAAATCAGCACAGAAAACAAAGCAAAAGGTAAAGCGGCAATAGCCATTAAAGTCATTCTTTTGCCGAATTTAAAATTTGAACGGTCTGAAAAATTAGCTATCCATGGGTCTGTAACAGCATCAAAAATTCGACTTCCGAAATTTATCAAACCTATAATTGTAGCTATACCCAAAACCGCTCCCTGAAAAATATATGCCGGAAATAAGGGTTGTTCGCCACTTTCGGGCGGCATATAAAAATAAGTCAATACATTGGCACCAGAAAACGCTGCTAATGACCAGCCAAATTGTCCAATTGCGAATATTATCTTTTTGCCGACCGGTAAGCTGCTGATTTTTTTCATTATAATTCAAATTTAATTACGCCAAAAATAAAAAACTTGTTTTAGTTTACAAATTTTTTAAAAAATGGCTCTTTTATGAAAAATTGTTGGTAAAATTTGACATTTTTGGCATA
>DYKL01000105.1:0-10003 GCA_020722645.1 Acetofilamentum sp.
TTTACACATGAAAAATAAAATACTTGTGCCAGTTGATTTTGAACAACAATCTATTTCAAATTTACAGTGGGCGAAATACTTTGCTGCATATAGTAAATCCCAAATAATATTATGTCATATTATCGAAGAAAGTGGTTTTTTGAAACGTATGTTCAAACAGGAAAATTTTGAACAAAAAGTAAAAAAAGAAGCAATGGAGCTACTGAAAGAAATATGCGACCAGAATTTTACAAACGGTGAATCTTGCCATATTACTATTGAAAAAGGCAAACCTTACGAAGAAATTGTTGATTTGGCTGATGAATTTGAGCCTCATTTGATTTTATTAGGTAAAAACGAAAATTCGACTAAAAGCAAAAGATATCTTGGCTCTAATACTTTGCATGTCATAAATGAAACTGATTATCCTGTAATTACAATATACGGAAATCAATCACCCGAAAAAGCAAAACCTTTTATTTTATTACCTTTGGATTTGAATAAAAGTATTTCAGAGCAAACTACCGTTGCTGTTGAATTTGCAAAATATTTTAATGCTTCAGTCAAAGCAGTTAATGTGTGTAAAGAAGACAGTATTTCGGATAAATCAGAAACATTAGTCAAAATGAATAAACTGAAAAAATTCTTTGAACAAAACAATATTATCTGTGAAACTGACATTATATATGAAAATGTGAAAAATCCGGCTGAAATTGTTAATAAAATTGCAGATGATTTGAATCCTATGCTTGTTATTATAATGTTAAGGGAAGAATCGAATTTCAAAAACTTTTTTATTGGCTCTATTGCTCAGGATATTATTGAAAAATGTAATGCCCCTGTAATGTCTGTTAAACCTTGGAATGAAGAAGTTGAAGAAAATCCGTTTTTCAGAATTATATACAATCCTTTAAATTTGTAAAATTATGCTTTATCTTAAAAATGCCACATATATTGATCCTTGCACATTCAAATTTGTAAAAACAAACATAAAAGTTGAGTCAGGAATAGACAAAAACATCCATTTTGTCTCTGAAATACCCGATGGTGAAAAATTTATTGATTGTTCGGGATTGTACGTTACAAAATCTTTTGTAGTCGGTCATCATCACGCTTATTCGGCACTTGCAACCGGTATGCCGCCTCCAAAAAAGAATCCTGCAAATTTTTACGAAATTCTGGAATATGTCTGGTGGAACTTGGACAAAAAACTCGACAAGGAAACTATCAGAGCTTCTGCCTATGCAACGGCAATTTCGTGTGCAATAAAAGGAGCTACATTTGCTGTTGACCATCACGCCTCCCCTTTTGCAATTGAAGATTCGCTTGATATTATTGCCGAAGCCTTTAATATTGTAGGTGTTTCGCATCTTCTTTGTTATGAAATTTCCGACAGAGACGGAGCAGATATAGCTCAAAAAGGTCTTGATGAAACCGAAAAATATTTAAAAAATCATCAAGGGTTGGTTGGTCTGCACGCCTCTTTTACAGTAGAAAATCAAACAATGAAAAAAGCCGCCGAATTAGTCAATAAATATAATTCCGGAGTACATATTCACGTTGCCGAAGATAAATACGACCAACTTTATACAAAACAAAAATACAACAAAACAGTAGTTCAGAGACTTAATGATTTTGGTTTTTTGGATTCAAATAAGTCAATTTTAGCCCATTGTATTCATATCGACGACAATGAAATTGAAATTCTGAACAAATCAAACACATATATCGTTCAAAACCCTGAAAGTAATTTGAATAATAATGTTGGTTTTTTCAATCGTAAATTTTTGAATACCGACAAAATTTTACTTGGTACTGACGGAATGAACAGCGATATGATTAGAAGCGCTCAGTTTGCTTATTTTACAGGAAAACCTGTTGATAATCCTAACTTATCTACGATATATAAACAACTGCGAAATAATCATAATTATTTAAAAAATAATAACTTTGCAGGTGATGGACAAAATAATCTGATTATTTTCGATTATCAGCATCTGACTGATTTTAACGAGAATAACTTTCTTGGTCACTTTTTTTATTCAATCAGACCTTCTATGATTAAATATGTCATTTCTAACGGCAATTTAATAATGGAAAACGGAATAATTAAAACTATTGATTATAAAAACATCTCTGAATTTATAAAAAAACAAGCTGACAGACTTTGGAAAATGCTATAAACTTATTGATATATTATTTTAAGATTTTCTTTGCTTAAATTTGTTATTTATTAAACTCATACTATATAACATAAAAAACTCAAATGAATAAATTAGTTACATTTATCATTATCAGCATAATTGCTTATACAAATTTGTATTCGCAGAAAGATTCAATTGAAATAGCAGAAGAGCTGGTTTACAATCAAGATTTTAATGCTGCTATAAAATTTTATCATGAAATTATTAATATGGAACCCAAAAATCCTGATTTATATTTCAGTCTGGGGTTTTGTTATTTGAATACACCTGAAAAAAGAGATAGTGCAATTACTCCTTTTTTACGATTCTTTGAACTTTATGATGAAATGAGCAAAAAACGACAGCGAAAAGTAATGACTGATCCCTTTGAAGTAAAATTTTATCTTGCTCGTGCATATAGAGTTAATTTTCAATTCGATACTGCAATGACATTGTTAAATCAGCTGAGTATTGAAACAAAAAATAAAAAAATATTAGATCTTATAGAATTTGAGAAGATGATGTGTATTGATGGTAAAGAACTCATTGCAAATCCTGTAAATATTGAAATTGTTAATCAGGGAAGCCTTATAAACACAGGATTTACTGAACACACACCTGTTTTTACCGCTGATGAAAGTGAGTTGATTTTTACTTCAAGAAAAAAGTTGTTTTCGGATAATGAAGTTGATTTTGACGGTGAATTTGACGAAAATATCTATATTGCCACAAGGGACTCCCTTGGTAATTGGATTAGCTGTGAGCCGATTAAATCTATCAATACAAAATCTCACGAAGCTACAATAAGTTTGTCTTATGATGGTACAAAACTTTTTGTTTACAGAGACGAAGACAATGGTTCTATATATTTCTCTGAATTTTCAGAAGGTTACTGGTTACCGACAATAAAACTCGGTGAAACTATCAACACAAAATATCGTGAAACGCATGCATCTCTATCTTATGACGGTTCTACATTGTTTTTTACAAGCGACAGACCGGGAGGATACGGTGGTTTGGATATTTATATGTCAAAAAAGTTGACTGATGGTACTTGGGGAAAAGCTGTCAATGTTGGAGATGCTATAAATACTTCAAAAGATGAAGAATCTCCATATATTTTACCTGACGGAAAAACAATTTATTTCAGTTCAAAAGGCAGGGGCGGACTTGGCGGTTATGATATTTTCAAAACTACGATGAATGAATTCGGAACATGGTCTTTGCCTACAAACATTGGTTATCCTATAAATTCAGTCGAAGATGATGTTTTTTATTTCCCGACTCCTGATGAAAGTATCGCATACTTTACATCAAAAAAAGGTTCAGGCTATGGAAAAACTGACATTTATCTGATGAAACTACCCGAAGCTGAAAGTTCTAATCTTGTTGTAATGACTGCAAAATTAACTGTTTGTTACGGCGATTTGCCTTCTGCTGATATTTTGATAACTGACAATACAACAGGTAATTATTACGTTGCAACACCTAAAAACGGAAAATTTATATTTGTAACAGAAAAAGGGCATAATTACAATGTTACAGTCGAAGTTGAAGGCAATGTTGTCTTTACAGAAGATTTTGATGTTCCGCAAGATGCTCCCAGAATACAGTTGTACAAGGCTATTCGCTTAGACCCTGATGTGCCTTGCAAAAACCTTGTTACAATCTCTGATGATGATTTGATAGACCCTAAACGTATTGACCCTTATGGTAATATTTATGATAATTATGTCGAAATTGATAATATTTTATTCCCGCTTAATGCAGTCGGCAAGATTGAATCAAATTCGACTCTTGATACATTGTCTAAATACCTTAAAAGGAACCCAAGTGCAAAAATTGAAGTTGGCGGTTTCTGCGATGCCTCAGGTAGAGCTGATTACAACTATTCTTTGGGTCTAAAACGTGCCGAAGCTGTTAAAAATTACCTTGTCGAAACAGGCGGTGTTGAGCCTCAGCAAATTATTGCAGTAAGTTATGCCGAAGAAAATCCTATTGCAATTAACCGAAACGAAGACGGTACTTGGAACAAAGACGGACAACAATACAACAGACGTGTTGAATTCCGTTTGCTTGAACAAGGTGACGAAACTCTATTGATTTGGGGTATGAAAATTCCAGATGAACTAAAAAACAAAAATTATAAGTTCAATTACAAAAAAGGTGATAAAAATATTGAAAATTTGGATTAGCAAATTATTATTATACTAATTTCAAATTTTTTTGGATATCTTCAAAAAATATTTCAAATTCTTTACTGAATTCAATGTAATATTTTTTTATAACAATCATTGCTTCTTCTGATTTATCCGGCATTTTCTGATATTTTGCCATTCTTTGAAGTACAATTCTCAAATTTTCTACTTCGGCATAAGATGTTAATCTGTCATTTTTTATAAAAAGTTCGACAAACTGCTGAAATTTTTCGGGTATTAGATTTTTGTTGTTTTTTAATATTTTATATGCCTTTGAAGTAAATTCAATTAAAGACAAATCCGAGTAATTTTCCCATTTTGATGCTAAAAAATGATCATATAGAATATCTGTTACCACACCTTTATATTTATCATAAGAATCACGAAAACGTAATGCGCTGTTTTTGAATTGAATATGCTTGTCCGTGAATTCATCAATTTTTCTATGAAGTATGATGCCTTTTTTTATATCTTCCGGAAAATTATTATAATCCCTGCCTTTTACAACGTCGCCTATAAAATTTCCCAACATAATCTGTTCGTTGTCACCTGATAAATAAAGATGTGCTAAAAAGTTCAATCTGCTAAATTTTTGTACAAAAATAATTTTTTAACTCAGACTTAACAATGTTTTAACATTATTAAAATTTTTTTTAAATCTAAAAGTTTAATAATCAATGTTTTAATAGTCTTTTATCGATCAATATCAATATATCGTTTTAATATTATTTTAACATAAGATTAAAAATTACTTAATCGAAAAAATTTCTCTATGTGCATTGATAAATATTCTTTTGCAGCATCAAATTTTAAACAATTAAACTTTAAATTTTAAACAATGAAAAAAAATTATTTCTTTTTGGTTTTAGTGGTGATTTTATTTACCGCAACTTTTTTTAATTCTTGTAAAAAGCCTGTTGAAGTTGACCCAAATGCAACTGAATTTGTTGATAATGGTGACGGTTCTGTAACAATAATTGACAAAGGTCAGGGTGTCGGAACAAAAACATTAAGTTCAGACACAATTTGGATTCTTCAAGGTCTTGTTTTTGTTAATGATGGACAAGAACTTACAATTGAAGCGGGTACCTTAATTAAAGGTATGCCCGGAACAGGTGAAAATGCAAGTGCTTTGATAGTTGCAAGAGGTGGTAAAATTAACGCAGTCGGAACTGCTACAAATCCGATAGTTTTTACTGCAAATGCTGATAATTACGATGGTACAGGTGTTGATAAAATGGCTCAAGGTCTTTGGGGTGGTGTTTTAATTCTTGGTAGAGCTACAACCAACAATCTGACAACAGAAAAAGCAATTGAAGGTATCCCAACAAGCGAAGCACGCAGTTTATACGGTGGTAGCAATGATGCTGACAATTCAGGTACTTTAAAATATGTTTCAATTCGTCACGGTGGTACTGACATTGGCGAAGGTAACGAAATCAACGGTTTAACTCTTGGTGCTGTCGGCTCTGGTACTGTCATTGAATACGTTGAAATTATATCAAACAAAGACGACGGAATTGAATTTTTCGGCGGATGTGCACAGGTTAAAAACGCTGTTGTTGCTTATTGCGGTGATGATTCTTTTGATTACGACGAAGGTTGGCACGGAAAAGGTCAGTTCTGGTTCAGCGTTCAGAGTGCCGAAAGTGACAGACACGGAGAACACGACGGTGGTCCTTCTGATAATTACTTAGGTACACCTTATTCTACTCCGGTTATTTATAATGTTACATATATCGGAAATAAAGAACAAGGCGGTGAATGTCGTACAGTTACTTTCAGAGACAATGCCGGCGGTACTTATGCAAATTCAATTTTTATTAATCAATATAAAGGTATAGACATCGAATATTTGCAAGATGAACAGGCTCAAATGGTTGGTTGTACCTACAAAATGTTTCAAGATGGTTATTTAAAGCTATTGAACAATGTATTTTACAATGTTGTTTCTGAAACAGCAACCGGCTCTGATTTGTTCAAAGTAAGCGTTCCAAAAGACGAAAACGACAATCCGCTTTATGATGTTCCAGCTGCATTAACTGACGCTTTTGCTGAATATTTCGCAACTGCCGGAAATACAGTTACAAATCCTTCTTTAACATTAGAAAATCCTGTTCCTGCAAATGCTCAAAATTCAAATTTGGCTACATATCCATCTGAAAGTTTCTATACAAACGCAGGTTACAAAGGTGCTTTCGGTACTTCTAACTGGGCAAACGGCTGGACTTTATTGTACAAATAATAGATGATAGCAAGTTTCAAGTTATTGAAAAACTTAGTAAAATTGAAACTTGCTTCTTTACTTATACTAAGCCTTTTTTGAATTTTGTAATAATATTTGTGCTTTTTCGGATTTGTAACCTGAAAACATTATAAATCAATAAATTAGAGTTAGTTCATAAAGTTCATAAAGTTTAAAGTTCATAAAGTATTAGCATTTGATATTCAATTAAAGACCCTTACAGGGCAGGCTTGGCACTTTATTAACAGACACTAATTAGCACATTCAGATTTCAAATCCGATATAGATTTAAAAATGTTTGAAGGCGATTTGGTATAATACCTTACAGAACAGACTTAAAACTTTTAACTTTTAACTTTCAACTTTCAACTTTCAACTTTCAACTTTCAACTTTCAACTTTCAATTTTTAACTTTCAATTTAACAAACTTATTAACGGACAACAACAATGAAAAAATATTTTCTAATCATAGCAACAATCATCTTGTTTATTACAAGTATAAAAGCCCAGGAAGGCACAATCAGGGGCAAAGTAATTGACGAAAACACAGGAGACGCACTTGTTGGTGCTACTGTAATTATTCTGAACACTAACCCTACTATTGTTACCGTTACCGACTATGACGGTAATTTTAGTTTAGAGAACATTCCCGAAGGTAAACATACTTTAAAATGTTCATTTATGTCGTTTCAGGATTATGTAATTGAAAATTTGGACATAATCACTAACAAAGTAGAAGTAATTGATATAATTTTATCACCTGCTGTACAAAATATTGCACAGGTAGTTGTAAATGCAAATGCTGTCAAAAATACCGAGAATTCATTGATGGTTTTGCAAAAAAAATCAATTAGTCTGATAAATGGTGTTTCGGCTCAAAATATTTCAAAATTAGGCGATTCAGATGCCGCTTCTGCCGTAAAAAGAATTACAGGCGTTTCGGTTGAAAACGGAAAGTATATTTTTATCAGAGGATTAAGCGACAGATATAGCAAAGTTACTCTGAACGGTGCAGAAATCCCCGGATTAGACCCAAACAGAAATACAGTTCAGTTAGATATTTTTTCCTCAAATATAATCGACAACATTATCATTCATAAAACATATTCAGCCGATTTACCGGCTTCTTTTGCAGGTGGTTATGTTGATATTTCCACAAAATCATTCCCTAATGAATTTACAATGCAGTTTTCTGCTTCTTTCGGTTACAATCCGAATGCAAATTTAAGAAATGATTTTCTTTCTTATCAGGGCGGAAAACTTGACTGGCTCGGAATTGATGACGGCTCAAGACAAATCCCTGAACAAGCTCAAACAAATGTACCGTATTTGTATGAAAACAATGATTTGTTAGATGATATATCTGCATCGTTCAACAAAACAATGCAAGGAACAGAAAAAGAATCGTTTTTAAATCAATCATATTCATTTTCAATTGGCAATCAGCACAAAATAGCTAATAAACCTTTCGGTTACATATTTGATTTGAATTATTCCAAAAATTATTCATACTATAACAACGGAAGATATGCAAGATATAATCTTGTTGAAGATGAAACTCAGGGATCTATGAAGCCTTTGATTATCCAAAATGAAAAATACGGCGAAGAAGAAATTGTTAATTCAGTTTTACTTGGTTTGTCTTACAAATTTTCTGCTAATAATAAAATTGGTTTTACTTTTGTCAAAAATGGCGGAGGTTTGATTTCTTCGAGATATCGTGAAGGTTCAAAACCTGAAGATAATATGTTTATGTTTCAGAATACATTAGGTTTTCAGCAGCGTTTGTTCAATTCTGCTCAAATTAACGGTACTCATATTTTTGGAGAGAATAATAAACAAGAAATGAACTGGACAAGTTCGTTTACAAAATCTGTTTTGAGCGAACCCGACTTGCGTTTTTTTAACTACGATTCTATAACAGGCGGGAGCTATCAGATTAGTTACAATGCTTATCCTTCACCGGCAAGATTTTACAGAGATTTGGACGAAATCAATTATGATAACAAAATCCATTTTATTTCTCAGCAAAAGAATATAAAAATAAAATTTGGGGCAAGTTATACTTTAAAAACAAGAAATTCGGTCAGTCGTAAGTTTGA
Source organism: Acetofilamentum sp. (assembly GCA_020722645.1). Lineage (GTDB taxonomy): Bacteria > Bacteroidota > Bacteroidia > Bacteroidales > JAFGUD01 > JAFGUD01. The sequence continues at coordinate 8,708 of DYKL01000105.1, forward strand.
TATTTTGTCTCAGGGATTACAATTTGACGGTGATATTTCTGAATATTTAAGCGATGAAAATATCGGACAAAATGCCGATGCAACTTACGGTGTTTATTATCAAAACGACCCTTTAACTGATAAATACAACAGTTATTACGCTTATGAACATCTTGCCGGAGCCTATTTAATGGGCGATATTCCGCTTGGTGATAAGATTGACCTGTCTTTAGGAGTAAGATACGAATTTGACTTCACTTTTATTCAAAATAATGTAGAAACTTATCATCCGAAATATGTAAAAGCAGAAAAAATTTATATGTTCGATTTTATGCCTGCATTAAACCTTAATTATAATTTTATAGAAGATTTTAACCTGCGATTTGCATATTCAAGAACACTTGCAAGACCTGCTTTCAGAGAAATTGCACCTTACGCTTATTACGATTTCAAAGAGGCTTGGCGTGTTGTTGGTAACCCTGAATTAGAAAGAAGTTTGATTGACAATGTAGATTTCAGAGCAGAAAAATTCTTAAAAGACGGACAATTGATTTCTGTCAGCGGATTTGTAAAATATTTCACAAAACCTATCGAATTAGTTGATGACCCGCGTGCAAATAATCCTGAATTGCACTATGTTAATGCAAAAAATTCGTTTTTGTACGGTGCTGAAATTGAAATCAGGAAAAACTTGGATTTTGTAAATCTAAAAGACCTTTTAATTGGCGGTAATTTTACAATTCTGAAATCAGAAGTCAGATATGTTGAAGATTACGGTTCAACAAACTATATAATTACCGAACGAAGACCTATGTACGGTCAGTCGCCTTGGGTACTTAACCTTTTTGCAAATTACGAAAATGAAGTTCTTGGAATTTCAACAAATTTGGGATTCAACGTTGATGGTCCAAAATTATCAGTTGTTACAAAAGGTTCTACTCCTGACGTTTATCAACAACCGTGTCCTCAATTGAATTTTAATGTTTCCAAAAGAATTATTAAAAATATATCATTGAAATTTTCAGTAAACAATATTTTGAATTCTGACTACAAAAAAACGTATATCTATGATAATCAGGAATATATATTCCAAAATTATAATCTTGGCAGAACTTATTCTGTCTCATTAAAATATCTTATAAACTGATTTGAAAGTTGTCCGGAAACCCCGTAACTTTTTGATGCGGTTTTTTTTTTTTAGTAAGAATTGTGCCAATGTGGTAATTAGCCAATGTGATAATGTGATAATGTGTTAATTTGATAATGTGATAATGTGATAATGTGTTAATTTGATAATGTGATAATGTGATAATGTGT
>DYKL01000105.1:10103-10184 GCA_020722645.1 Acetofilamentum sp.
TAATTTGATAATTGACTAATTTGCTTCCTTCGTTTTTAACTCAGGATGACGATAATAAATTGGCTAATTGACTAATTTGCT
>DYKL01000106.1 GCA_020722645.1 Acetofilamentum sp.
GTTTCAATCCTTGTTGTAATGGACATTTAATAGAAATCCGTCTATTGTCATAATACTTTGATTTCTATCTATATATGATTTGTTTTCAATCCCTTGTTTTTTTATTTTCAGTACGTCAAAGAACTTGTTTTTTGAATATTTTATGTTATTTTTCATAAATACAATGTGCTTATTTTCAATGATTTACAGCATATAAAATATCTTTATAAAAATAAATTTACACACGGAAAAATCACTCGGTACAAATATTTTTATAGGTGCAAGATAAACATCTTTTTTTATATTTTGTTGCTTTAGGATAAAAATTTTTTTCAATTATTTCGTAAATATCTATTATACAATTTTTTATGTTTTTTTTATCTTCTTCCAAAATCTCTATTTCAACCAATTTATTTTTGCTCCGGGTATATACCAAATATCCTTTATTGACCATTTTCCCAAAATTTTCTTCTATTAAAACAGCATAGCAATACAATTGTGTTTTGTATGTATCGTAAACAATATCTTTGTATTCCGCAAATTTGAAATCCAAAGGTGCCATTGTGCCATCGCTTAACTCAAGAATTTCGTCAACTTCGCCCCGCAAATTTGAATTTGTTATATATTGATATTGATATTTTTTTACGACGCCTATTCTTTTTCTCAAATAATCAATATTTTGAATAGCTTTTAGTTCGTGTATTTCTCGTCCTTTTTGCACTTTATAAAATTTTTCTTCATATTGAGGAATACCCAAAACATACTCAAAGTACGTAAAACGCGGGCAATACAAATATTCAATTATATGTGATGGTGTTAATGTCATCCTTTTATTTTATAATTGTAAATGTTAAATCCGAAATACCTTAAATTATCAACAATTTATTTGCGATTTTACTTATCTACGTGTTTACGAATTTAGAAAAACAAAGCCTGAACCTTATCTGTTACCAATTTTTTGTCAAAAGCCTGACCAAGCAAAGCACATTGCTGCAATTCCGACTTATTCATCGGAAAAATATAAACAGAGTCTTTTTCCAAATCTATAATTTCTTCAATCTGCAACTGCAAAGTATCTTTGTCGTTATCTTCCAAAGTTCCCAAAAAAACAGAAAATTGAACGCGATACAAACCCGCTTGTTTGCACATTTTTGCAATTTTATTACGAGTTTTATCCTTTTCTATGTCATATAATACCCAAACTATCATAAATTAAAAATTTTATCAATATCATCGGTGTTTTCGCCCGATACACTTTCTTTTTTTATCAATGAATTCGCATAACTGCGGGCATCAGCCAAAATTGCATTGCTGCGTGTTTGATTTCTGCCTTTGTATCTTATTGTCTCCACATCAAAAAAATTATTAAATGCCTGAACAAGTAGTTCTTTGCCTTCTTTGTTCAAACTATATCCGTTTGTTATTTCATCGGTTTGTGATTGTTTTACTTTTTTGCCGGAAAACAGCTTAAAAACGACTTCGGTTGCATAAATTCTGTATGGTTCTATAAAATCGAAAACAAAACTTAGTTGATTGTAATCATCACGATGCAAATAACCCAAATACGGGTCTAATCCGGCTAAAATCAATGATTTTTCTATTTTTCCGTACAAAATTCCAAAAGCATAGTTCAAAAAAGCATTAAACGGGTCTTTTGCCGGTCGTGAACTCCTGCCTGCGAATTGATATTGTTTTGGCAGAACATAGCTGAGAGTTTCAAAAAACAACCTGCCCGAAGTACCCTCCAAACCCCTTATTGTTTCGGCTACATCTTTAACCGAATTTCCTTCCAATTGTGATAAAGAAATGTTCAATGCCTGCATTTTTTCAATTTTATCGTCCAAATATTCATTTTCGTTGGTTCTGTGTTTTTTCAACCATTTAATAAAGTTGATTTCATTTTCGATTTTTGTCGAAATCCATTCTTTTGTGCTTTTTAAACCTTCTTTGTTCAAACTTGCTTCCAATTGTTTTTTGCGGATAAGCGTAGTACTGCCCAATTTACTGTGCCAAACTCTGCCAATCGGTCGCCCGTCCCATTCCACAAAAACGATGTCGATATTGTTCATAACCGCAAGTTTAACAGCATCGCTGCTCAAGGCAACACCTTCATTCAAAATTATAGATGTAACTTTTTTGGCCGAAAAATGATGTTTAATCATCTCGTTGTTCTCATCTTTGCGTTTAATTTCAAACATCTGGTCTTTGATGTGAACGTAAGTCCCTTTTGTGTTGATGTATAGCTGCAAAACAGTAAAAAGTTATTAAGTTAAGTATTGTTGCATTTATTAAAAATTGTGCTTATGTTTTTTAAACAAATTTCTTAATTACACTATGAGTTACCCTTTTGCAATATCCAATCAAACAAATATTTTTCGTCGTACTCAATTCCATATTTCTTTAAAAATTCTATATATTCTTCTTTGAATGTTTTTTTCGATGATGTTCTTTTTGATTTTCTATATATTTAACAACTCTGTCTATGTGTGAACGTGAATACGAAAAGGCTACATAACCGTTTTGCCATTGAAATTTTTGTTTTAACCAATTATTTGAGTTAATAAAATCGGTCGAAGCAATTTTTATATCGTGTATTAAATCAGCAATTGTTATTGTAGTCCCAAAACCAACAAAGATATGTATGTGGTCTTCTACGCTGTTTATTGTAATAAGTTTTTGGTTCCGATTTTGAATAATTCCGGTTATGTATTTATGTAATTCTTGCCTAAAATCGTCTTTTAATAGACTTTGTCGATATTTTACTGCAAAAACAAATTGAAGATATATTTGCGTGTAAGTGTTTGCCATATTCATCAAAATTAAGAAAAGTCCTACGGACTTATATTATGGTTTAGTTTTGTTATAAATAGTTATGTCCTACGGACATTTTTAAAAAATTATCATACTCCGTTAGGAGTTCGCAATTTGTATAAATAGGTCGACAGTTGATAGTTTTTAACTCCGTTAGGAGTTAACTGTTTGTATTAACACCGTTAGGTGTTACCCGTTTGTATGAAAACCTGTTTGTATACAACCAAACCCCCTCGACGGCGACTTCCCAATACCCACAAATTCCGGTAAAACAGCATTTGTAACAAAAGAACCACTAAAAGCCAATATTTTTTTATCTTTAAACATTGTTTCACGCTCATTAAAACTACCTTTAGTCATAATCTTTTCAGAAACGAAAAAATCTACACCTTTGTAGAAACTCAGAATGTTATTTTGTAGCATTTTATTCAAAAAAGCTTCTTTGTCGGTGTTTTCGTTTTTGTAAATCTTGAAATTATCCTGATTCAGAGCTATCCACAAAGTAGCAAATTTATATTCATGCAACTCAGAAAAATCGCCTATTTCTGTAATATCAGTTGTTATGTTTTTTGAGTTTATTTGATATTCTTTGTTTTCAATGTTCAAAAATTTAATTTTTAAGAACAAATCCACTAAAAGTTGTGCACCTTCTTGCAGTCCAATCAGATACGGTATTTTGCCAATAACTTTGTACTGCACAAGCGGATATTTGTATCTGTGCGAGCCATCGGCAAAGTGATTGTGCAAAAGCTCCGATTTTTCCTTAAATAAATTCCCGAAAAATCCCCGCAATTTGTGTGCATCGCGAGTCTTTAAAGCAATTTCCGGAAATTTTATGGTGGCAGTTTGTAGTTGCATAGTTTATTAAATTTAGTTTTTCTTTTAACTCCGTTAGGAGTTCGCTACTTGTAAAACATCAAGTATCAAATACACTAAACTCCATAAGGAGTTTTCTTTTTATATCCCTTATAACATAACCGTTTTTCCGTCGCTAACTCCTTCTCTGATAAAACCTGTTTCTATATCATAATTATCATTTAAATTATCAAAACAAACCAATTTAATTTTTTCTGAAAACTCATTCAAATTAGCTAAGCCATTTGTGAATTTTTCCGGAATAGCTATAATATATTGGTTAAAAGTTTTTTTATAATCTTTGTCAAATTCTTCTTTTGATAATTCTTTACTTAGTAATTTGTTGTAGGCATTTCTTGCTGCTTTTGCTTCATCGTTTAATTCTATAAAAACAGAAACTGACCAATTTGCGTCTTCAATTATGCGAAATTTGTTAATCGCTCTTTCATCAGATATTTCTGTTTTGTATTTTAATTTTTTTAGTGCTTCAAAAAATTCTCTTGATTTATCAAAAGCTGAAATATCAGATATTTCGTTAAAATATCTATTAATAATTTCTAAATAATCACTTTCAGGTATTTCTGTTCGATTTTTTAAAACCTTTAAAACTTGTGTGCGAGTTAAAGTGTCATATACCAATTTACATTCACTTCTGCCGTTTTCTTTTTCAAATTCAATAATATACAACGGAGAACCTTCTCGTTCTTTGTCGTTTTCTCTGTTAATTCTACCGGCAACTTGGACAATAGAGTCAATTGGTGCTAAATCTCTAAATCCCATATCAAAATCTAAATCAACTCCGGCTTCTACAACTTGTGTAGATACTAAAACAGGGTGTTTTTTTTCGGCTATATCAATTTTGATATTTTCAATAATTTCTAAACGAACAGCAGGTACTATATTTGTCGATAAATAATAAAGTGGTGCAATATTATTTTTTTTTAGTTCTTTAAAAACATCAATAGAACGCTGAACTGTGTTACAAACAATCAAGCAGGACTTGTTATTAGGTCTTTTTTCGTCAAACAAATTATAAAAATCTTCATTTGAAACAATAGTTTCATCAATTAAAGGAACAATTTTAGTACGATTAAATTTAGCAAAGACTTGTTCGTTTTCTTTTAACAATTCTAATGTAGTAATTTTTTCATTTATATCTGATAAAATATTTTTTTCAGCAAGCTCAAAAATTTTAGGCTTTGTTGCAGTCATTAGTATGAGGCGAGTGTTTAAAAACTTACTTAAATAATACAAAACAGCACCAATAAAAGGTAATTTTTCCAATTGTAAAGTCTGAACTTCGTCTAAAATTACTATTGCTCCCGCTAAATGATTAAATTTTAGCAACATCTTATTGCGATTGCTGATAATTGTTTCAAAAAACTGGACAAAAGATGTTATTACAATATCTGATTGCCAAGTATTTAGCTCCATTAACTTTTGATTATAATCCTCATTCTCGCTATTTTCAATTCTTTCATTTTCTTTACTAAAAACGTCAGCATACTGGTAATGAGCCAAAATGTTTATGTTGCCTTCTTCAATTTGTTTATTAAAAACATTTTTTGTATAAACTTTTAAACCTTGCTCAATTATGTTTATGAAAGGTAACCCGTAAATAATTTGTGATTCGTGGTTTTCTGTTTCTTTTATCTTTTTTTTCAATCGCAATGCAAAATCTAATGAAGTTAGTGTTTTCCCAATTCCTGTTGGTGCTGTTAGCGTGAATATTTTGTAACCTAAAATATCATCTCTGTTTAAATTTTCTATTACTGCGGCTCTAACATAATTTCTTAACTTATTTTGCTCATAACCTTTGATATTTTCTAATGTTGGTAAATTGTTTAAACTAACTTTACCTATATAATTTTCAACAGATTTTTCATCTATTCCTTTTCTTGTATAATGTTTTGTCTCAGAAGCGTCAAGTTTGTCTGATTCTATAAGCAATGAAAAAAGATAATTTATTAGAAAATAATTTTTTGCGTCTGATTGTTTTATTAGATTTTTTATTGTTTTCCTGAATATCTTTGTTTCTGGCACTTTAAAATAATTTGTTAAGTTAGGTTCAGATAGTTCTTCTGATATTTGTTTAATGTTTTTTCTTAAATCAGCGACTTGTTTCTCAAAATTATGAATTGTTTCGGGTTTAAAATCTCCAATCATTAAATCTAACTCAGATAAATTATCGAAACTACTGTGATGATTTTTAATTATAAAATATTGCAATGCAGCAATTAATGGATTTTCAATATTCTTATTTAAAATTGCAAAAGCTCCTATTCGTGCATGATTTTTCAGTTCATTGTCGGTATTTTTGCCAAGCAAATAATTTTGAAAATAATTGGTATATTTTCCCAAGTCGTGAAACTTAGATATTTCTTCAATAATTTTTTTTAATTCGTCTTGCGAAAAATCAAAATTAACAATTTCCAAATGACTCAATATCGATTTTTGTAAAACACCGAATAAATGTTTTTTCAGTAATTTGCTGCCAATTTTCTCTCCGTTTACTTCTTTTGCGTGTGAATAAAATTCCATTAATCCAAAAATTGTATTGTTTGAGTTGTGTTTTTTTCTTTAATTGTATAAAGAGTACCTGAGAATTTTACATTTAAAGGGATATTACCCGATGAAAACAATACTCTGTTCATTTTTACTAATTCTCTATCATTGTTTGCCTTAAAATCAGCAGGTAAAAGCTCTTCTTCAATCATATTAAACCTGTAAGCATCGTCTTTTTCAAATTTAATTTCATCAGCACATTCAGATAAACAAGCAGAATTAATTGTTATAAATTCATCAGTAATTTTTAATTCGGAAACATTAATGTCAGAAAATATTTTAATGTTGTCGATACGGGCTAAAAAATTTGCTGTTCCCAATGTTGGGGAATAAACGAAATTTTTATCTGAAAATATTTTTTTTATTTTTTCGAATAATGCTTTACCGGCTTCGTTATACGATACATAAATTCGGTATTTAACATTATCATTTTTTATGTTTACACCCGAAATTACTTCAAAAGGTGTTTGAATGTGTTGTTCTTTCCCTCTAAAATCAGAATTATTTTTAATTTTTAGAAAATTCAAGCGATGAAATGATTTTTTGATTTGCGATAGTATTTGAATACCAATACGTATTTTATCTGATTTGAAGTCTTCATAATAACTGTCTTTTGGTAATCCCAATGCAGCTGCAATTATTCCGATTACAGTAGTCCTTGGTGGTAAACTAAAACTCATTGCAGTATTATTTGCATAATATTTTCGGAAATGTGCAAATTTACCCACTATATCAAATGTTAATATTTCCATTGTTTCTTTTTTTAATTTAAAAGTATGAGCTGTAAAATATGTACTACAGCTCAAGTTATATTTTATTAATTATGCGGAAATAATACATCAGCAGAATTTTTAACTATGACCTCCTTAATTGGTTTTCCTTGTCCTCTATTTTCTTTGATTAAATCAACTAATCTACTGTAATCAAATTCCAAATCTTTAAATTGACGTATTTGTTTGTCGGTTATTCCCTCTTTTGGTTTTGTATCAACATAATTTCTTAAATCCCCGAAATAACCATTATGAATTCCTTCGTTGTAAACTAATTCAATATAAAGTTTAGGATATTGATTTAATTTTGATCTTGTTGGCATTGCTGAAATGCAATTCCATAAACTTTCTCTGAAAATTTTAACATCATCATCTGTGAGTCCTGTGCTTTGAGCAGTGTATTTGTTAATAACTCCGTTTAAAGCTAATAGACTGTAATGCAAACGATAATCTTTGCCAAATGTACTATTGTCGTCATTCATTATAGTTACTATTGAACTTGAATCAATCAATTCTACTTTGTTTAGTGAGTAACCCCAATTTAATTGAATTGCACCGGTGTATGAATGATTATATCCGGGAACAGCAAATGCACCACCAAACATTCTAATATCAATAAACTTTTCTTTTACTAAATAATCTAGAAGATAAAAATTTATTTCTTTGTGTTTAAAATCTTTGTTTGCAAGTTCGTTTATGATTTTTTCAGCATCATTTTTTTGTTTTTCGGCTACTTCTTTATATATTTTCAGATATTCCGGTTTGTCTTTATAAATTTCATTAATAAAGTTTTCATCATCCAAACTTCTTTTAATTACTGCTTTTAATTTTGAATCTACACTTACTTTTGAATCCCCTTCCATATCTACAAAAATTTCAGTTCCGGTACTTTTGAGATAATCACGTAAAAAACGTTTTACTCTTACATCTGTAACTAAGTTTGTTTTAGTGTCATTATCCATTCTTGGCTTATTTTCTTGGTCGGGGTCTCCGTTTGGATTACAATTTATTGCTTCGTACAAGAATAAAAAATCTGAATTGTTTTTAATAATTTCTGACATAATTATAATTTTATATTTGTTAATAAATTAATTGTTTTCTTCTTTGTTTTCGTTTTCTTGTTTAGACATTCCAAATGAATAACCCGAAAGTATATAAAAAACATTTTCTTCGGGGCTTAAAAACTTATTCGAATCATTTGGATTAAACAAACTTGTGAATTTTGAAAAATTAAATTCTACTTTGTTTACTATGTTATATTGACGTGCTTTTTCGGCTAAATCTAAACGCAATCGCATAATTGCATCTTTGTCCATTCCGTTGTAATTGATTTTGTTTAAAACGGGTTTGTTTGGATGATTATTTTTGGATTGAGCATAAGCAACCTGACTAAGAACTCTGCCGAGATAGAATAGTGCTTTTTGATCTTCGGTGTATTGCATTTTTGCAAAAAAGTTTTCTATTCTTTTGCCGTAGTCATTTGTTACTTCCTCAATAGGTTGTAATAATTCGTTATTTTCTTCCATTGTATTATATTTTAAAAGGTTTAATTTTTTTAGTAATTCAAAAAATGCTAAATAAGTGTGTATTGCATTGGATATTGCATAATCAAAATTATTTTGCTCTCTGACATTAGAATATGCTCTATGTTTTTTGCTGTTATCGAATTGTCCTGAACGTTGGCATATTAAATATTTTGTAAAATGTTTCAATAAATTGTTTTTTTCAATTGCTCGGTGTTCAAAAATGTCTTTAAATAAAAGCAACGCAGCATTATTTTTTGAATCTGCTTTAACCGGAATGAATTGATAAACAGAATAAAAATTGTAGTAAGTATTACTGTTTAAATAATTTTTAAATTTAACGTTAATTTCATCAAATGTGTCAAGAATCTTTATAAAATATGGTTTGCTAATATCTTTGATTAGTTCGCTTGTTTTAAAAAAATTGCCGTTTGTTTCAATTGCCAGATAATTTATCCAATATGGTGTATTATCTATTTCGTCTGTTATATTTGTTTCAATTTTTTTTATTTCATTGTATTTAAATAGAAAATCAGATTTATTTTTAATACTGCCTAATATATATTTAAAATCAATGTCTGTTTTCGTAAGAAATTGTGGTATTATAAGGTGATTTATATCAGCAATATAAGTAGTTGAGCTTTTTTTGAGATAATAAGCTGCTCTTTCTATATAATTATTATATTCTTTTGATATTTGATAATTTTTTCTGAAATTTGATTTCTCGAAATTATTTGCATAATTTTTTGTTTCTTGGACAAACATTGCATTCAATAAATCCCTCTGTATGTATGAAGAAACTTCTACATCATTCTTAATTTCACCTGACGCATAACAAAGTTTTTCGTCATTAGTCTTATTTTTATTTTCTCTAAAAAATTTCAAGTTCATATATTTTGAAAAACCGTCAAGTTTCGATAGTTCCGTTTCGTTACTTATTCCTACTTCAGAATTAATAAGGCTTGCATAACAAAAAACAATAGCTTCCGCATTTCTGTTTATTCCTGTTTCTTTTAAAATTATATCTTTATTTAACTTCTCTGATTTTTCTTTAAATACCTTTAACGAATCAATTGCTTTATAAAAGTTAGTATTTTTTAAATCAACTTTTTTATTGTTTATATCGTTAATTAATTCTCCGCCAAGGTTTTTGCCATTTTTATCTATCTTTTCAATTAGAGATATTCTAAAATGTTCAATATTTTCTAATAAAGTTGCAATATATGTTTTTGCAGCGTTTGCGCCTTTTGTTTGCAATAGCCAATGTTCTTTTATAGATTTAGTTTTAGAAAATTCTTCCAAATTATCCGGTGAGATAATAATTTCTTTATTATCAACATCAAAAATAATTTTTAAAACATATAGCTTTTTGTCTCTTTTTTTATCATCTTTATAAATATGGCTCTCTCGTTTTTCTAAATAATCGTCCCATTTGCTCATATTTTCGCTGAGTTGCTCTCCTAATTTTAATAGTGTATTTAGCATAATTCTATATTTATTTTTTTTACAAATTTACGAAACCCGACTGCCAAATTTAGACAGTGGTAGAAAATTTTTTTATTTTTGTTTTAAAATTCTTTTTTCAACTTTTAACTTTCAACTTTCAATTATTAATTATTAATTCCTTAAATCCGTAAGTCTATACTTATATATCTGAAATTCAGTCAGGTGAA
>DYKL01000587.1 GCA_020722645.1 Acetofilamentum sp.
GTTAAAAAATAATTGTCTTGTTCCGAAACATTAAGATGTATAAAAAATAGTCCGTAGGACTAAAATATTGGTAATCACGAGTTTTAACTCGTGAAAGAAATAAAAATGGAAAAATAGTTACAAGCAAAAATGTTAATTTTTAGATAGAAGTAGAATGTAACGAAATCTTAAATGTTAATAACATTATTCTTTAATGTGAAATTTAGTATTTTTATCACAATATTACGGCAATAATTCGTTAATTTTTCAATTAGCGTCATCCTGAGTGATAACAAAGGAAGCAAATTATTGATTTTCAATCAACTACTAAATTGTTACACATACAAAATCAATTTGCTAAATATTAACGAATTACTTCAAAATATACCGAACTATTGATTACGGAATAAAGCAAAAATAATTCAAAACCCTAATTAAGAATATTTCTAATTTAAGAATTATTCTTAATTTAATTTAAAAACTTTTATTAGTTAAGAATCATTCTATATATTTGTCGCATTAAAACTTTAAAATAATAGCAATGAAAAAAATTTTTTATACATTCTACCGACTTTAATAGTCTTATTATCAGCTTGTTCTAACACCCAAAAAGCTGAAACCGACGAAGCAAAAAATATTCTTAATTCAACTGAAAATGCTGTTGAATATATAGTTCAAACTGAAAAAAGTCTTTTGTATAGGAAAAGAAACAAACCTGCAAGTTATCACGAAGGATATTTGAGTTTAAATTCCGGTGTTTTTACAATCGAAAACGACAATATTACCTCCTGTAACTTTGAATTTGATTTAATTTCGATGGTTTGTACCGACATAGAAGACCCTGAACTAAACAAAAAACTGATTGGACATTTGCAATCTGCCGATTTTTTTGATACCGAACAATATCCAACTGCCAAATTTGAGCTCACATCTTCAGAAAAAACCGGCGAAACGCACAAAATATCAGGAAATTTAACAATAAAAGGAATTACAAAAAATATCAGCTTTGAAGCAACTGTTCAAAATTCCGGTGATGTAGTTACGGTCAAATCAGAAAAATTTGCAATTGACCGCACCGAATGGGACATTAAGTACAATTCCGGTAAATTTTTCGATAACCTCAAAGACAACGTCATTTTAGACGAAATCGAAATCAGTTTTGATATATACGCAGTAAATTCAAAAAACGCTTCTTAGGCAGATTTACAAAATACAAACAAAAAAAAAGTCAGATACTTCAAAAGTGTCTGACTTTTTTTATAAACAGATTATTTGAATAATTCTGAATGTGAACCTAATCGAATTAGATTGATTGTATTTTCTTCAACTTGCCAAATCAACAATAAATCAGGAGTAATATGGCATTCCATACAATCGTTGTAATCTCCTTTTAATTTATGAGGATTGTATTTTTCGCCGACAGTTCCGGAGTCTTCTAATTCTTCAATAACTATTTTGATTAATTCTCTTTTTTCCTTATCAAACTGAAATCTTTTACAGCAATTCCTTAACAAATTTAACAATTATCAAAATACTTGAAAAATCAAGTA
>DYKL01000588.1 GCA_020722645.1 Acetofilamentum sp.
CTAATTTGCTAATTAACTAATTTGCTAATTAACTAATTTGCTAATTAACTAATTGTTTCATTCATAATTCAAATAAAATGTGTTTTTTCAGTAAAATAAGTAAAGAGGCAGTTGAAGTTGAGCATCGTTTTAATGCTAAATTTGACAAGCCGGAAAAATATAAAAAAAACGACTTTATAAATGGATTTACTTTTCCTCAGACACCTGTTATTAAATCAATGGACAGAGATGTTATATTTTTTTATAATTGGGGTTTGATTCCAACCTGGGCAAAAGACGATTCAATCAGAAAATATACATTAAATGCAAAAATCGAAACATTAAATGAAAAACCTTCGTTTAAAAATTCCGTAAACAAAAGATGTTTGGTTATTGCAGACGGTTTTTACGAGTGGCAGTGGCTTGATTTAAAAGGTAAAAATAAACAAAAATATCTGATTACATTGACAAATGATGAGTTGTTTTCTTTCGCCGGAATCTGGTCTGAGTGGACAAATACTCAGACTGGTGAAATTGTTTATTCATACAGTATTCTGACAACCGAAGCAAATGAACTTATGAGCGAAATTCATAATTCTAAAAAAAGAATGCCGGTTTTATTGACAAAAGAATATGAGACACAATGGCTTGATAATTGTAGCTTAGAATTTTTTAAAAATTTAAACATTGACTTAAAAGCTGAGAAAATTATTGAAAATCAATTATTTTGAAAAAATGTAGATTAAATTTTTTTTGTGAATTTTTTTTTAAATTAGTTGAAGTTTTTTTTAATAAAAATTTATTTATAAAACACTGTAAATTAACAATTTAAACCTTTTTTTAAAGATGAAATTTTTGTGGGATAAATTAATTGATGAGTTTTTAACTTATGATATTGATATTGATAATGCTTTAAATCCCGGAGCCGGAGAGCATGAAGTTCTTGATGCAGAGAATAAATTGCAAATTAAGTTTCCTGATGATTTTGTTGAATTCTATCAGATACACAACGGACAAGATGAGATGGCTGATTATTTATTCTACGGTCATGAATTACTTTCAATGCAGAGGATAATTTCTGAATGGAAAATTTGGAAACAACTCTATGATAAAGGTACATTTGTTAAAAACGGTCAATCCTTAAAATCAAAACCCGATACAGGAGTCAAAAATGACTGGTGGAATCCTAAATGGATACCTTTTACTTATGACGGAAGAGGAAATCATTACTGTTTGGACTTAGACCCCGAAAGTGAAGGTACTTTCGGACAGGTTATTGTTATGTATTACGATGATCCGGTCAGAAAAATTTGTGCTAATTCTTTTACCGAATTTATCAAAATGTATATAGAAGATTTGATGAACGGAAATTTCATAATCGAAACTTATAATGATTGATCATTCGAGTTTTTTTTCCAATTTTATTATGCCATTACCCGAATTATTATTAAAAGAAGCTGATTTATTATTGAGTTCGGTCTAAAAAGTATAAACATTTTGGCTCTTTTATGAAAAATTGTTGGTAAAATTTGACATTTTTGGCATAAAG
>DYKL01000589.1 GCA_020722645.1 Acetofilamentum sp.
ATTTGATAATTGGAAAAGAAATTCAACAAAGTTGTTTTGAAATACGAATAATAGAACGGAGGAACAAAAATGGAAGAAAGAAAAGAAAATTTAGCAATGTATAAGATTAACATTGCAAAAACCTTTGGAATTAATTGCGCAATCTTTTTGAATGCTTTGGAATACAGCGACGACAAAACAGAAGATGGCTGGGTATACATAACAGCTGAACAGATAGAAGAATACACCGCATTGACCAAAAGACAGCAATCTTATGTCAGAAATCAATTAATGAAGCTGAATATTTTAGAAATAAAAATAAAAGGATATCCCATGAAAAGTTTTTATAAAATAGATGAAAACATATTAAATGATTATATCAACGGGAACAAAACATTGCCACCGCGAAGAAATACTTCCGCAACAAAACAAAATAGCAATAAAAATAACAATAATGCAGTAACAGCAGAAAGTTACGATAGCAAAGTGTCATTGCTCGCTACTAAATTGATTGAAAACATACAAAAAATAAGCAATGATGTCGTAACAACAGAAAGTAACCATAGTGATGACACTCTATTCACTGAGCCATCTCTTCCTACCACTACTGAGACCGTTTTTGAAACTGCATCGGTGCAATCAGATAACAATAATCCATTATATAATACAGTGACAAAAAAAGAAGAGAATTCAGATGACGAATTTTTTACTACCATGATTGTAAAGAAAAAAGCCAACGATGTCTATAATTTTTTTACCACCTATGTAGAAATATGGTCTCAAAAGTATAAAGATTTTAATAAACCGATATTAACTCCAAAAGTGGCTGGAATAATAAAAAACATATTAAAAATAGAAAAAGACAAAGACAAGCTTTATGACGCATTAAAAGCTTTTATTAGCTCAAACGATAGCTATATCATAAATAGATTACACGATCTAAGTTTGTTTTTAAATGATATAAACAAATGGATAGCATTAAGTGTAAATCCTGAACTTGCGAAGAAATTCACACAGGAATATTGCAAAGCAAGACTGTATGAAGAAGCAAAAGAAATAGCTAAAAAGGATTTTGAAAAAGAAAACAACAAAAGAATACAAGAAAAAATATTAGAAGACATCAGAAAAAGAGAGGGGGAACTAAATGACAACAGAAGAGCTGTTTAAAAATGCTATAATCGCAACTGAAAGCCAAAAATTTTGGTCGCAAGACCTCATGAACGAGATAATAGTCCGTGCAAGAGAATATGGAACAGAAGATAAATTAATAAATGCTCTCGAAAGATTTAAAGAGATTGGCGAGGGTTTTAAATATATTGATATTAGCAATGAAATAAAAAAACAAAAACACAATGCACCTTTAATAACAGAAAAAAAAGAGCAAGCAGATCTCGAAATAATAGAGCTAATACTCAAAATTTTTAAAACTGCAAAAAGTGAGGATGAAGCATTTGAAGCATTAATGCCTATTTATAATCTGTTAAAGAGCAAAAACTTATGGGTTAAAGAAGGTAGATGGTTTAAATGGCTTGTAGAAAAAGGCT
>DYKL01000107.1 GCA_020722645.1 Acetofilamentum sp.
ACTTTATGCCAAAAATGTCAAATTTTACCAACAATTTTTCATAAAAGAGCCAATTATTATAAAATATGGCAATTATTTAATTACGTATAATTAGATCTTTTGTGAAATTTATAGTTAAATTATAGATATTCAGACACAAATTGGAAATATAAAAAAAGACTCAAATTTTGAGTCTTTTTTTATTTAACGGGGCTTTCTCAAAAGGTCAAAAATGGGTTAAGTTTTTTTTATTATTTACTGAAGTTTAGCATTAAATCTAATATGCGATATAACAGATATTTACAAAACTAAAAAAAACAAAAATATTGATTATCAATAAGTTAATAATTCCAAAAAATGTATGGAAACAATTTTATCAGAAAATATTTTTATCACATATTATCACAAAGGACGGTTCTTTATAACATTGTGAAATTTTGTACAACTTTGTTGTATTAAAATATAAACATAATAATCTGAAATCCAACTATTTAATTCATGTGCGAAACTACAGTAATTTTTAAAAATCATCTTTACTTTCAAATCAGATCCCTTTGGGACAGGCTTTTAGACCCTTACAAGGCAAGCATTACAAACTAACATGTCATATTGGAAATATCTTGCATGAATTGAAAGTTAAATGTAAATTCACATTTACAAAGTGCAATTAATTGTACATTGTTCTTATTTGAACATCAAACTGTTAATGCAGGCAAGTTGCTTCCGGCAGGACTAATATACTGAAGTTTCGCATTAAATTTAATATGCCATATAATCTGAAATCCAACTGTTTAATTCATTCGCGAAACTTCAGTTATTTATATTACTAACCTATATTATTCATAAAAAAATGTGGAGTTACCTGCCTTGTAAGGGTCCAAAAGGTCTATCACGATGGTATAAGTTAAAAGTTAAGATGATTTTAATTCAATAATTTTTACCCTATATTATGCTTTATAACGCCTGAACTAGCGAAGCGATTTCACGCAAGTAATTATAATTTGGGTTAAGTTTTTAAAAATCAATATCTATAATGTTCCGGTTTATATGGTCCATTTATATCAACACCGATATATTTTGCCTGTAAATCAGAAAGAACAGTAAGGTTTACACCTAAATGAGCCAAATGCAAACGAGCAACTTCTTCGTCGAGATATTTTGGTAATCGATATACTCCTAAATCATATTTTTTTGTCCATAAATCTATTTGTGCAAGTGTCTGATTAGTAAAAGAATTGCTCATTACAAAAGAAGGGTGTCCGGTTGCTGCACCAAGATTAACAAGACGACCGTCGCATAATAGTATAATTGAATGACCGTCAGGAAAAATATACTGATCAACCTGTGGTTTTATTTCAATATGTTTTATTCCCGGATATTTTTTTAATTTATCAACTTGAATTTCATTGTCAAAATGTCCGATATTACAAACAATTGCTTTGTCTTTCATTTTTAACATGTGTTCAAGAGTTATAATATCACGGTTTCCGGTAGCTGTAACTATAATATCAGATTTGCTGATAATATCTTCAACAGTTTTTACTTCGTAACCTTCCATAGCTGCTTGTAATGCACAAATAGGATCTATTTCTGTAACAGTAACTTTTGCTCCAAATCCTCTTAACGACTGTGCAGAACCTTTCCCGACATCACCATAGCCACAGATTAAAACAGATTTTCCGGCAACCATAATATCTGTTGCTCTTTTTATTCCATCAGCCAAAGATTCACGGCAACCATAAAGATTATCAAATTTTGATTTTGTAACAGAATCGTTTACATTTATTGCTGGGAATAATAATTTTCCTTCTTGCATCATTTGATATAAACGATGAACTCCGGTTGTTGTTTCTTCTGAAACTCCTTTGATTTTTTTTGCAAACTTATGCCATTTTTGATTGTCTTCAGCAAGGATTAATTTTAATCTTTTATAAAGTTCAATTTCATCTTCGGCTTCGGTTTTTTTATCTAATATTGTGGGATTTTCTTCTGCTAAATATCCGACATGTACCATCAAGGTTGCATCTCCACCGTCATCTACAATCATATCGGGTCCGTTACCGTCAGGGAATGTAAGTGCCATATTTGTTGTCCACCAGTATTCTTCTAATGTTTCTGCTTTCCAAGCAAACACGGGTATTCCTTTTACTGCCAATGCCGCAGCAGCGTGGTCTTGTGTAGAATAGATATTGCAACTTGCCCATCTGACTTCTGCACCAAGTTCAACTAATGTTTCTATTAAAACTGCTGTTTGAATGGTCATGTGTAGTGAACCTGATATTCTGGCTCCTTTTAATGGTTTTGTTTGTCCGTATTTTTTTCTTAATGCCATTAATCCTGGCATTTCAGCTTCGGCTAATTCTATTTCTTTTCTGCCCCATTCGGCTAACGAAATATCTTTTACTTTATATTTTAAAGTTTCGTTTTGTAATCCGTTCATAAAAAATTATTTTAATGTTATTGATTTATCTCCTATTTGTTTTCCATCTACAAAAATAAAAACAGAATAATCTCCTTTTGGCATATCTTCTGTATTTAAATTGTAAAAAAGACATACATCCTGAGCTGAACCATCATACTCAATTTCTCGATATGATGAATATGCTATTGACTGCCCCTGAAAATTAAAAAATCCGGAATTATCATTTCTTAGAACTTCTCCTGATATAGGTTTTGTAATTCTAATATAAACGTTTTTTCTTCCTGTTGAGGTAACTTTATTTTCTGAAACCATAAAGCATATCTGAAATTTTTTTGCTTTTTTTATTCGGTCTGTCGTTTTTCCTCTTTCGTTTAGAGCAACAAAATTTGTATTATAGGCAACTAATTCTTTTGCAACGTTTACTGTTTGTTGTAAACTGTCTTTACTCTGATTCAATTGTTCATTTATCTGATTTGCTTGATTTAGATTAACTTTAATTTCAGTATTTTCAGCAATTAAAATTTGATTCTCTTGATATAATGAATCTATTTGCCTTACATAACTTTTCATTATTTTTTTCAATGTCTCTACTTCTTGCTTTAGTTGTTTGATTTTTGCGTAATCGTTAGCTTTTACATTTTTAAGCTCATCCATTAATTCTACAATGTGTTCCTGTTGTTTTGTCAAACTATCGTTGAGCTGTTGATTATTTGTTTCTAATCCGTCATATGCAAAATATAATTCCGAGAGTTCTTGGTGTAAAGAATCTTTTTGTAACGTATTTGTTTCTATTTCGGCAAGAAGTGCTGTATTTTCTTTTCCGGTTGTTATTTTATCATAAACTAACCAAACAATTATAAGCGAAAGTAAAATAATTGTAATTTTGTACCCTAAATTCGATTTTTTTTCTGTCATAAAAAAAATTTTTGCAAATTTATACATTTTATATCATAAGTCATAAAAAATCAATCATAAAAAATAAAAAAACGGTTCAAATGCGTCATAAAACTCTAATAAACAAAAGATTATTCTATGCAGTTATTATATTTGCTGTATTTTTTTTGAATTTCTGCAAATCTGAAAAACAAGAAGCTAAAACAACCGACATTCTTTCAAGAAGACAATTTATAAGCATTTTAATAGATATACATATTGCAGATGCTCTTTTAAACAAAGAAGGTTTATTTGATTCAAAATTGACACATCCTGATTCTATGTCATTTTACAATTACATTTTTATTAAACACAATACATCTCGGCAAATTTTTTATAATACTCTGTATTTTTATCTTGAAGATATGAATAAATTTTCAGAGATTCAGGCAATTGTTATTGACTCTCTGACCAAAAAATACGAATTATTGGATTCTTTAGAAAAAATAAGTCTGAAACAACAGGATTTGTGGGATATGAAAAGAAATTGGTCTTTGCCCGAAGATGGTGTTACGAATTCATTGCCTTTTAAAATTAAAATTCAGAAACACGGCACTTACAGACTTTCTGCCAAAATTATTTCTTATCCGGACGATATGAGTAAAGATTTGTCTTTGAAAATTATTGCAACATACTCCGACAGTACTTTTGATGTCAGAGAAGAAAAAGCTAGAACAAAAGATGCTGTTTGGAGAGATTATAATGTAATAATTAATACAAACCCCTCAAAAAGATTGGAATATATTGAAGGTGAAGTTTTATATCACGCTACAACAACAACTTATATGCACTTGCAAGTAAGCGAAATAATGTTAACTTTTGCTGAACCTGAAAAAGATACAGTTTCAAATTCTATTGACTCTTTGAAAGTGCCTCAGTGATTAAGAAAGTAAATAATTCGCTAATGTCTATTTTTTCGTATTTGAGTATTTTGGGGACGATAGATTCAGAGGTCATTCCGGGCACTGAATTTAATTCCAAAAAATAAAGTTCATCTTCTTTTTCAATGTAGTCAATTCTGACAATGCCTGAACAATTAAGCGTTTTGTATATGTGTTCAGATATTTTTTTGCACTTTTCAATTATTTCATCAGAAAATCGTGCAGGAATTATTTCTTCATTAAAATTTGCATTGTATTTTGCTTCGTAATCGAAAAAATCGTTTTTGCTGACTATTTCACAGGGTGTCAATGCCTTAATTTTGTTGTTAAATTTTATAACTCCACAAGTCAATTCCCTTCCTTTAATAAATTCTTCTACTATAACCTGATTAGAATGTTCAAAAGCTTTCAAAACAGAGGGTATCAATTCGCTTTCATTTTTAACTTTGAAAGTTCCATAGCTTGACCCACCTTCGTTGGGCTTCACAAAAACAGGAAAACCTGCTTTTTTTGTAAATTTTTGTAAAATTTCTGAATATTCCTGGTCTTTTATCAGGATAATAGATTCTGCTACTTTAACTCCGAAGTTTTTTATGTAGTTATTGCAAAAAAATTTGTTGAATGTTAATGCAGAAGTTAAATGATTACAGGTAGTGTATGGAATTTTTAAAAGGTCTAAATAAGATTGCAAAATGCCGTCTTCACCCGGATTTCCGTGTATAACAATAACTGCCGCTTGAAATAATATTTTGACATTATTATTTGTGAAAGAAAAATCAGATTTGTCAATTTGGACATCAAAACCTACTACATTCCAATCGTTTTTTGTGATGTGAATTTCAAAAACATCAAATAATTTTTTGTCTATTATTGACGAAACATATTTTCCGCTTTTTACAGAAATATCGTGTTCAGAGGAGTAACCTCCATAAATGACAGCAACATTTTTCTTCATAAATTGATAATTTATTTTTTTGGTAAATCGGCTATTACTGTAAGACCGCCTTGAACTTTGTCACCAATTTTTACTTTGACAATCGAATCAAGTGGTAAAAAAACATCAACTCTTGAACCAAATTTTATGAAACCTAATTCTTGTGCTTGCTTTACGTTTTGATTTTCTGATAAATCACATATAATTCTTCTAGCTATAAATCCTGCAATTTGTCTGATTAGAATTTGAATATTATTTTGGTTTTTTATGACAATTGTATTTCTTTCGTTTAATTCGGAGCATTTTGGTAGTGAGGCGATAAAATATTTACCTTTGTGGTACTTTTTATAAATTACTACACCTGAAACCGGAAGCCAGTTTTTATGAACATTAAAAATACTCATAAATATAGAAATCTGGATTCTTTGTTCATTTAGGAATTCATTTTCATTTACAATTTCATTTACAACAATTTTGCCATCGGCAGGTGAAAACACGAAATATTCGTTTTCAATAATTTTTCTTTTTGGGTTTCTGAAAAAAGTTATAATAAATCCGAAAAGTAAAACAGATATTGTGCTTACAATAAAGTTTGTAATGCTTTTTGACGGGAGAAAGTGTATTACGAGAAAATTTATAAACAAAAGCATTAGAAATGAAACGAAAATTATTTTGTGACCTTCTTTATGAATAATCATATTAATTTTACTAAAAATAAATATAAATTAACTGCAACAATAGCTAATAAAAAACTGTCGAATCGGTCTAACAAACCACCGTGTCCGGGCATAATTTTTCCGGAATCTTTCACATTAACCGACCGTTTTATTTTGGACTCAACCAAATCGCCGATAAAAGCACCAAAAACACACAAAACAGCAATTATTAGCCAATCGAACAAAGTATATATTTTGAAAATATTAAAAATTGCAACAGAAGCTGAAATCCCTAATATGATACCTCCCAAAGTACCTTCGAGCGTTTTATTGGGGCTGATGTTAATGAAGATTTTACGTTTCCCGATGCTTATTCCTACGAAATAGGCGGCTACGTCATAAGTCCAAATAATTAAAAAGATACCAGAAAGCAGTTTGTAATCAAATGTATTATTCCAAAAAACAACGAAATTTGTCAGAGCAAAGGGGACAGCAATGTAAAAAATGCCTAAAAATTCAACGGATAAGTTTTTTACAGCACTTCCTTTACGAAGCAGTTCTATTGAAAATGATAAAAAAGCAAGTGCAAGAATGTAATAACTCCAGCCAATTTTTAAAACCTCTATTCTTGTAAGAAAAATATAAAAAAATAATAAACCGGAGAATATTAAGCCGAACCATTTTTTTGGATAGTATTCAGCTTTTTCCGTTAATTTGTAAAATTCGAGCAAACATAATAACATTGAAATTTCAAAAATAATCAAAAATGCATATTGATTCAAAAAAGAAATTGCAATTGCTATAAGAAAGAAAAAAGCGGAAACAATTCGAGCGAGTAATTTGTTATTCTTCAATTGTTCCACCTTCTGTCTGAATTAGTATTTCAAAAGCATCGTTGAATTTATGTTTTTCAACATAAATAGAGTATCCGCCTACTAAAAACATACTGTCTTTAAGTGTTAAGATGCTTGAATCTATTTTGTTTTCCTGTAGAATGTATGTAATATTTTCGGCTTCGACCAAATTATTGCATTTTCTCAGCTCAACCCATTGTTTTGAGTAATTGAGTATTCCTTCGGCTTGGGCTTTGTGTTCATTTTCTACTAAAATTTCAAATTCTTGGTTGTTTTTATTTACAATAATTGCTTTTAACCCTGCTTTTGCCAAAATATCTTCTTTCAATTCGGCAACTTCCGGCTTTTTGTAGCTTTGAACAATAATCCAGCCTTCTAATTTTGTTAGTATTTCGGTTGCTTTTTCAAAATTTGATTCTTTGACGTAAATTGTTATATCTTCGAGGTGAAAATCTGAGTCGCGTTTTTTTATAACAATTGAGTCAATATCACTATCTTCGAGTAATTGCACTTTATATTGGGTTTGTCTTACTTTTTGACAAACTTCAACTCTTTTCCAACCTGTTAGGTTCTCTCCCGATAAAAAAGGAACAACCAAAGCTGCTTGCTCATTAGGAACATAGAGTTCAAAATTTTCTAAAATGTATTTATAGCTTTCTTTTTCCTTCAAAACAGTTGTTATGTTGTTTTGTTCTAATATTTTTTGAAATAATTCAATGGGTTTTCTGATTATAAATGAATTGACTTTTGTTAATCCTTGAAATTGCTGAAGAACAATCATCGCCTTTTTTTCGTCTGCTGAATTTACGTATAAATCAACATTTCCTATTAAAAACATACTGTCTCTGGCGTTAATAACAACAGCAGTAATTTCAGCGTTCTGTAGTAATTGTCTTCTGATTTCTGCCTCGTAGATATTGTCAAAAGACATTATTTTTGTCCAGTTACTATTCATAATTTTTGGTTTTTGTTAAAATTTTGGTTTTTCTTGATTTTCTTTTTTCCCGTTTTCAATTTCACGGAATTTCTTTACTCCGTCGATTACTTCTTGTGCATCGGCGCTAAATTCCCTTTTGCCTAAAATATTTTCAACATCATCAGTAAAAATTACTTCTTTCTCAAATAATCTTTGAGCCAATTGTTCAAATTTATCTTTGTTTTGAATAATTATTGTTTTGGCTCGGTTATATTGTCGGTTAATAATTTCCTGTACTTCTTTATCAATTATTTCAGCAGTTTTTTCGCTGTAAGGTTTTGCAAATGTATATTCTTGTCCGGAAGAATCGTAATAGCTTATATTCGGTAATTCATCGCTCATTCCAAAGTAAACAATCATTGAGTAGGCTTGTTTGGTAACTCTTTCTAAATCGTTTAAAGCACCCGAAGAGACGTTTCCCAGCATAATTTCTTCAGCAGCCCTACCGCCCAAAGCGGCACACATCTCATCATAGAACTGTTCTTTTGTAGATAGTTGTCTTTCTTCAGGTAAATACCAAGCCGCTCCAAGTGATTTTCCTCTTGGAACTATTGTAACTTTAATCAAAGGTTGAGCGTGTTCAAGCATCCAACTTACAGTAGCGTGGCCTGATTCGTGGAAAGCAATTCTTCTTTTTTCATCTGGTTTTATTACTTTTGATTTTTTTTCTAAACCGCCTATTACTTTGTCAATAGCATCATGAAAATCGTCATGACCAATCGTTTCTTTTTCTTTTCTGGCTGCTATCAAAGCAGCTTCATTACATACATTGGCAATATCTGCACCTGAAAAACCGGGAGTTTGTTTTGATAGTAAATTTAGATTTAAGTCAGGGCTGATTTTTAATCCTGTTGTGTGAACTTTGAAAATTTCTTCTCTTTCTTTCAAATCAGGTAATTCAAGCATAATTTGACGGTCAAATCTTCCGGCTCTTAATAAAGCGACATCAAGTATGTCGGCTCTGTTTGTTGCCGCAAGTAGAATAACTCCGGTATTGGTGTCAAAACCGTCCATTTCTGTCAGAAGTTGATTAAGAGTGTTTTCTCTTTCATCGTTTGAGCTGAAACTTGCTTTTTTGCTTCTTGAACGACCAATAGCGTCAATCTCATCAATAAAAATTATGCAAGGAGCTTTTGCTTTTGCCTGTGCAAATAAATCACGAACTCTTGATGCACCCACACCAACAAACATCTCTACAAAATCAGAACCTGACATCGAAAAGAAAGGTACCTCTGCCTCTCCCGCAACTGCTTTTGCCAGCAATGTTTTACCGGTACCCGGAGGACCTACAAGTAAAACGCCTTTAGGTATTTTACCACCTAATTTAGTATATTTTTCTGGGTTTTTCAAAAAATCAACTATCTCTACAATTTCTTGTTTTGCTTCTTTAAGACCTGCTACATTATCAAAAGTTATTTTAATTTTACTTCCTTCAAATAATTTTGCTCTCGATTTACCCATAGAGAAAATGTTTGAGCCTCCACCACCAACTTTTCGAAACATAAAAATCCATAAAAATACTAAAAGCAAAATTGGAATAATCCAACTGAAAGCCTCACCCCAAATATCTTTTCTTTTTACATTTTTTGTGTAAATTTTGTCCTCTTCGGGTAAATCTTTTTGAGCGACTATCATTTTTTTGTCAAAACCGTCGGGTGAAGAAATAACATATTTGAATTGAGGTCCTTTCGGATTTAATTCGTTTGTTATTTTGCAGATTTGTTTTGCTTGTTCAAAGTACTCTTCTGCTATATAAATTTCAGCAAAGTCTCTGTTAATTACATCAATTTTTTTTACGTAACCTTTTGAAATCATTTCATTTAGTGATTCCCAACCGATTTCTTGGACAGATGGTCTAAAAGGAATAAACTGAAGTAGTACAATACCTAATAATATTGCTGCGTAAACAAAAAATATGTTTTTGTTGTTTTTTTTGGGTTTATTGTTGTCGAATCCTTGATTATTATCTTTTTCTTCTTGCATTGGTTTTAATTTAATTATACTTAACTATTTCTGAATCAGCCCATAATTTTTCCAGTCCGTAAAATTCTCTTGTTTCGGACAAAAATATGTGGATAATAACATCAAAGTAATCTAATAATATCCACGAGCCTGTTTCATAGCCCTCCACATTGAACGGTCTGACTTTTAGTTCTTTACGTAATTTTTTCTGAATGTAATCACTTATTGCTTGGGCTTGTTTTGTACTTGTAGCTTCACAAATGATAAAATAATCGCAAATACTGCTTTGTTCGGTCGAAAATTTTAAAGAAATAATCTTTTCGCCTTTTTTTTCATTTATACCTTCAACTGCGCTGTTTAAAATATTTTTAATGAGTTTGTCCCCACTTGTCATAATTATTTTTTTAAATTTGGTGCAAAATTATCACAAAAATTCAATAAATTTACAAAGTTAAACATTTTTAGTTTAAAAAAACACACAATATTAGTAATACAGTTATTATTATTTCGTTAA
>DYKL01000590.1 GCA_020722645.1 Acetofilamentum sp.
CCTTTGTTGTGCACTGGCATTTTTATTTTCAAATCCATCTTCCAATTATAATTTTAATTCCAAAATGATTCCCCCATTTTTTATCCCCGTTATCATAATTGAAATGTGTAGCACCAAGTTGAACGCCAAAAGAAATTGACCAATTTTCACTTATCATCAAATTATAACCAGGTTCAAGCCAGAGTCCGTAATTATTGTGTTTTTCCATTATATTCCTTGAAAATCCACCTCCTATTGCAACAAAAAATCCTTGTGAAGGAGTTTTCAAATCTTCTTTTTTTAGAAAAAATATTGGGAAAGATAATTGTCCTCCTATATGACTAATTGTATTATTTGAATTTCTTATGCCATAATTAACAATCGAAGCAATTTTAATATAAATTCGCTTAGTTAATGTTTTCTGAAAAACAATTGGCACAATATTTAAATCTAACTCACCCTTTTGATAATATGGCTCGACCGTTATTGAAGGATTTAATCCAATAAAGTTTTTAGTCTTTCCTAATTGAGCAAAAAGTTGAAAAGAGCATGTCAAAATAATAATGCAAAGTAAAATAATTTGTTTTCTCATAAGATACTATGTTTTGTAGCTGTTTTGCTTGCACACAACGTTTTCGGGCTTTGCGTTCGGGCGGGTTTCGGAACACAAAACTGTCAACCTGCAATGAACTTAAATAGAAGTACAAAGCTCCAAATTTGTACGTCACCCCGCCTGACGCAAAACCCGTGTTAGCAGCATACCCGATTTCTGTCTTGGTCATTTTCAGTTTGATCGTTTGCGATTACGAATAAGCAAAAAAGCGTTGACCGCCAAAAGTCCCATTAGTGTCACGTATGATATTTTTTCAATTGTTGTCCCTTGAAAACTTTCGTTGATGCCATTATACAATATCCATAATACAAAGAGAACATTGCCTGCAATAGCAAGAAGTGAAAGCATTTCTGTCAATGGTGATTTATCGTTTTTCATAGTCGTTATTTTAAGTTTGTTTATTGTCCTTGATTGACTGTCGCTTGGCGATGAGTAAAATTGTTAGGATAATCAGCCACGACAAAAATGGGATGAATAGAAAAATAAATGCTGGTGGTGTTTGGGAAAGTGTCAATATTCCGCTATAAACTGTCAATGAAGCAGCGGTCAATATTATTATTGTCCAGTAAAGCCATGTGCTCATTTTTTCTGTCCCCCGTTTTGAAAGTCGGTATGTGAAGAGTATGCCAACGAATGGGGAAAGAACCCAAGCAGTAAATAGTCCAAGTAGGAGAATTGATTTTTGATTGCTCCCTGTCTTGAACATAAAGTAAAGCGAACCCACAGTCCCGACCAATAAAATTGTCAGAGCTGCTGTCCGTAATAAATTTTGTTCAGATGAATTTTTATCTGTCATTTTTTGCTGTCAAGTTAGGATTTACTCTGTCGTCACGGGTTGCTGCTAACACCTTTTTAAACGCAGTTGTAAAAAAATTATTATATTTATTGCGTTTAACCCTACAAATTTGTATTCTAATATCTACGGCTGAG
>DYKL01000591.1 GCA_020722645.1 Acetofilamentum sp.
TAATTAAAAAGCTCAATATGCAAAGTTGTGAGGTATAATAAACACTAATAAGGCAGTAATTATAAACATAAAGATATACCCAAAATCATACCTTTTACAAGCTACACATACTTTTTTTAAGCCAAGTATATCTCAGAATGGTTAAAAATGCAATTATTGAGATCACAACTAAATATCCTCTTATTTCTACAGGGAGTCGTACATATCCTATAGTAGATGCAAAAAACGCAGTCATTGGGCTAATGAAAATTGTGATGGTGCTCGTTATCAGGCCAACAAATATTCCGGAAACAAAATTGTTTTTTATAATTCCCATTTTGATTAATTTTCTAGGTGGTGATAAACATGTAAGGCTACACGAAAAACAAATGTGATAACTGACTTGTTTAACCATACCAAACCCTTGTGCATGCTATCGTTTAGTTTTAATTTAAAAATTCACGATTACCGATTTATTGCATCATAGCATTACTTATTTACTACTACAGGTAAATTAAATTATCTAGCTCTACTTTACAAGTGAAAAATACTAAATTGTTACATTCTACCCAGAAATTTTGAGGGGATACTTTATTTTGTTATTTCAACAAGTTCAGCCTCAAAAAGAGTAAGGCCATCTTCAATTACTTTTTGTTTGACCATTATTCTCTTTTCTACATCTATCCAGTACATATTTTTGTCATTAAGCATCAAAACATTCGTTGCTGAAGTTGTTTGTGTGTAACCTATATCTTCGTAAATAAAGCATTTCCGGCCATTTATCTTTTCAATTCCGGTTACTCTCATTTCTCTTTTGCCTTCTATATACCCTATATCAGGATCTTTTCCTTTCGCTTCATATGTCCATTTTGTATTTTCTTTCAAACAGAGCATCCGATCATTAAAAAACTCAAAATAAGGAACAAATGGCAATGTTATAACCTGTGAGTATGTTATCTTCGCTTCTGAATCGTCAGAATCGTTAAAATTAGGAAATTCAACCTTTACAACTGAACCGTTTTCTGCATTGATCCACATTATTTCACCAGTGTAAATTTCAATAAAGAATGTTTTATCTATCTTTCCGGTTATTTTATTCTTCCTGTATATTTCAGTAGTACAATTGGTATCATCTCTTTTTAGAACATAACAATTAGTTTTATTAATTCTTTCGATTTTTTCAACATGAATGAATATATCAATCGGGAGTAATTCTACATTGGTGATCTCACCTTCTTTGCTAATTTGTGGCATACCATGCGAATATGTTGTTATACGATAATGGTATGTTTCACCAACATTAAAATTAGGTTTTGATGTAGGTTCAAATTTATATGTTGTTGTTTCATAGATTGTTGGCTTTGAAGAATTCTCTATTATAGAAATATTATTTTTATCTTCTTCTGAAGGCACGGATGTATTATTAAAAATTAAAAATCCAAATATTCCTATTAATATAATTCCTATTACTGAAATGAACAATATTTTTTGTTTATAACTCATTTTTTCAATATTTTAAAATTTTAACAATAAAAAATAAA
>DYKL01000108.1 GCA_020722645.1 Acetofilamentum sp.
GTTATTTACAAAATTTTTATTACATGATTATTAACTTAAAACTTCAATTTAGGATTTACGTAATCGGTATTCTTGATTTTATAATTGACGAAGAAAAATCCGATAAAATTGTAGTCAGCCACAACAAATTAATGGACGTTGAACGTAGTACTGTTTTTTACGATAAACTGACATTCATTACCCTTCAAATGCAAAATTTCAATAAAAAAGCCGAAGAATTGGAGACAAATTTCGATAAATGGTTGTTTGTTATCAAAAATTTGAACAAATTGAACGAAATTCCGGAACGATTACAGACAAAAATCTTCAAAAAATTGTTCAATGTAGCACAATATTCGGCAATGAACGAAACAGAACGTGCTAAATACGAAGAAAGTTTAAAATACTACAACGACCTCAAAAACTCCTTAGACACAGCCTTTGATGACGGCAAAACAGAAGCTTACGACGAACTTATGCCGATAATAAAACATAAA
The DNA here is from genome assembly GCA_020722645.1 of Acetofilamentum sp. Lineage (GTDB taxonomy): Bacteria > Bacteroidota > Bacteroidia > Bacteroidales > JAFGUD01 > JAFGUD01. Next base: position 477 of record DYKL01000108.1, read on the forward strand.
GAAAAAGAACTTGAAGAAGAACGACAAAAAGCTGAACAAGAGAGACAAAAAGCTGAACAAAAAGACAAAGAATTGAAACAAGAACGACAAAAGTTAATTGAAGGTGCAAAAAAAATGAAATCTGATGGTTTACAAAATGAAATTATTTCAAAATATACAGGTCTTTCCATTGATGAAATCGAAAAGTTGTAAAGTAAGCTCAAAACATTAAGCACTTTATAAGCATTATATAATTTATAACAAATTTCAACTGCCAGCTTAACAATGCAAGAGTTGAATCTAAATCAAAAGCTGAAATTATACCATTGTAAATTTATAAAATTATTTATTACAAGTTGTCATGCCGGACCGCATTTATTGAAATTTTTAAAGATTTCACTTATAAATTCTATTCGGTATAATACTTGAAAAAGTCAAATGTGTCGAAGTCGAAATTGAACCATATTAGTAAAATCGGTATTACTTATTTTATCTTACGGCTTATATATGTAAAAGTAATCATATTCCTTTAATATCAAAACCTTATTTTTAAATCAATAATTCGTTAATTTTTCAATTAGCAAATTAGCAAATCATTGATTTTAAATCAATTACTAATTTGTTACACGTACAAAATCAATTTGCTGAATATTAACGAATTACTTCAAAATATACCGAACTATTGTTTAAATAAAATCTTCGTAAAAAATGAAAAAAAATTTTTTTTGTTAAAATAAAATTTTTACATTTGTAAAAAATACCAAACTAATTTTTTATGAGCGAGCAAGAAAACGAATCAAACTCAAAACTTTTTTACTCAATAGGAGAAGTTGCCCAAATGTTTGATGTAAATTCCTCTCTAATCAGATATTGGGAAAAAGAATTTTCAATAATAAAACCTAAAAAAAACCGTAAAGGAAACAGGTTATTCACCCCAAAAGATATTGAAAATTTTCATCTGATTTATAATCTGGTAAAAGTTAGAGGAATGACTTTACAGGGTGCAAAAAAGAAATTAAAAGAAAACCGTTTAGAAACAGAACACAATTTCGAAATAGTTAAAACGCTCGAAAACATTAAATTGATGCTTGTTCAGATAAAAGAAGAATTATAAAAAAAATATTTTTTTGTTGTAAAGAAAAATTAATTATTTTTGCAAACCTTTTTAATAACAAATTTATGAGCTGACAATAAAAAATGTACAATTTCAAAAAAGATAATAACAAAGATTTTAAAAAACTGCATTCTTATAAAAACAATAAGAGTACAGACGGATTTACATTGAACTTATCTTTTGTGCGTAATTTTATTGTATTTTTTATCATAAATTTATTCAATTTTACTACCTTAAAAAACACATTTAATAACATCAATAATTTTTATTCCCACATTGAAGAATTAAATTCACATTTCTGTGATTATCTGATACTTCTTGGGAACTCTTTAACGCCCCTTGCAGTATAGTCACTTTACTATTCGGACGGAATAAATCTCGAACAGACTATACAAAATACTATTATTCAAGTTTTTAAGTATTTAAAACCTGTTTTGCGACAATCAAAACAGAAAAACTCCAAAAAAAATAATCTATAAATAATTTTATATGCTTTTAAATAATGATGAAAAAAAACAAATTAATTCAGACAGTTCTCGATTCAGCTGAGAAAAACGAGCTTTTTGATGTTACAAAAGGGCTCGTTATTGGTAACAGAATACCCCGCGATTTTTATGTCGTTACCGGAAAAGGACAAAGCGACATCACAATTCACGCCGGTTCTTACCATTTAGCTTTGAAAGATGCCGGTATTGAAAAGGCAAACATTATGACTTATTCATCAATTATGCCTTCAATAGCCCGCGAAATTGACACTCCATACAAAATCCAACACGGTGAAGTAATGGAAGTAATTATGGCTGCTGCTCACGCAAACAAAGGCGAAAACGCAACTGCCGGTATTATTTACGGTTGGTTGTACGATAAAAAAACAAATGACAAATACGGCGGATTAGTTTGCGAACATAACGGAAATTATACTATTAATGAAATTGAAGACTTATTACGTTCCAGTTTAAACGAATTATATACAAACGGTTTTGAAGAAGAATATGAAATGAAAGATATCCGAATTATTACCGAGACAATGAAAACAGAAAAAAAATTCGGAACAGCATTAGTCGCTATCTGTTTTACTAACTTTTTTATACCGATAGTCAAATGAATTTCGGAGGAATAGAACAAGAATACAGACAATACGAAACTTCCGGAATAGTAATTCTTCCAATACCTTACGACGGCACAAGTACTTGGGTAAAAGGTGCTGACAAAGGTCCCGATGCTATTCTGGAAGCTTCTGAAAATATGGAACTGTACGATATAGAAACGAACAGCGAAGTTTATAAAAAAGGTATCTTCACTGATGAACCGGTTTCTGAAAAAACTTCACCTGAAAAACTCGCCGAAGTTGTCGAAAAAAAAGTCGATAGATACATAAAAGACAATAAATTTGTTGTTTGCCTCGGAGGCGAACATTCTGTCAGCATTGGAGTTATTAAATCTTTTGCAAAAAACTTTGAAAACATTACAATACTTCAGATTGATGCTCATTCTGATATGCGGGAAGAATATCTTGGTTCTGCTTATAATCACGCATGTGTAATGGCAAGGGCAAAAGATATTGCAGAAGTTGTGCAGGTGGGCATAAGAAGTATGGATGTCGAAGAACTCAAAAACATAGTCAATGAACGTGTTTTTTATGCTCACGATATTGTAAAAGATAAAAACTGGATTGAAAAAGTTGTCTCCAAACTGACAGATAAAGTTTATTTAACAATTGATTTAGATGGATTCGACCCGTCTATAATGCCTTCGACAGGTACTCCCGAACCGGGCGGATTATTATGGTACGATGTCATAAATCTTCTTACGGAAGTCATCAGAAGAAAAAAACTGCTTGGATTTGATGTTGTTGAACTTTGCCCAAATGAAAACAACAAAGCACCTAATTTTTTAGCATCAAAACTTATATACAGAATTCTAAGCGAAAAATTTTTCGGGAAAAGTAATTAACACGTTATTAAATCAGTGCTCGATTAGAAAACTAAAACCTTCTCAGGTCTTCTTTTGAAAATGTCCATTCAGGTGTGTATAAATATTCTTTAAAATTTGTGCTGTACCAAGGTGATATTTTTTTATTATTTAGATTTTTCATGATATGAATACTCTGAGCAGGCATAAAACTTTGAGAAATCATAAAAATCTTTTCACCTGTTGATTTGTTTACTGCCATATCCATAACCATAATTGAATGCCCATACGGACTACCTTTTTGTATAAAAATATCTCCTATTTGAATCTCATCAAAATCAACAGGTTTTAATTCATCATATAATGACGATGTGTTTGCATAAGAAAAAATATAGTTCATATATTTTCTAAATACTTTGGAACTTGTATCATTACCCGAATAATTCAAGAAATATCGAGGCTTTCCGTCGCTTAAAAAATTAAAATGAATTTCAGAATATCTTTTCTGGCTGTATAAATATTCAGCCCAAAGTCTCATACATGCATCTGCACATTGTTGTAAATCATGAGTGCCTACATCTATATCAATTACTGCAAAATGCAAATCTTGTGTGTGTTTAGGCTCACCGTTGTAGTAATAAACAGTATTATCTTCTTTCAAAGGCAGATTTTGCAAATAATTTCCGAATGAATTTGATTCAGTTTCAATTCTTTCAAAATTTTCAGGAACTTCAATATCTGATATTTTTTTATAATTATGGTCATCTTCCGGTTGAATCAAAACGACATCTTTTTTATTGTATTTTTTGTCTTGTTCAAAGTCGCATGTTTGTGTTTTACAAGACAAAACAGAAAGAAGCATCATATAATAAGTAATTTTTTTCATTATGTTTACAAATTAAAATTAGGTGTTGAAATAAAACAAATCCAGATATGTATTCTTACGGTTAAATTTTTATCTATATTTTACAAACGTAAATTTAACATAAAATGTTTGAAATTTATAAAGTTGAAAGTCTAAGCTTGCTTGCCCAGATGTATCGGGGTAAAGCTCTATAAAGTAATTTTATCTGATTTTCAACAAATTAACTTTACGAACTTTACATACTTTATAACTTTACAAACAAACATTAATTAACATTAGTGTTTTAATAAAAGTGCAATTTTTGTAAATTATTTCGCAAGTTTTTAAAAGTTTAATTGTTTAAATAAAAAACCAAAAAAGTGCCGGATTTTGAACTGATAAAAAAAATAAATCAAAACGATGACCAAGAAGCATTTAAGACAATAATTGAAAAGTACAAACAATTGGTTTTCGGCATTGCAATAGGTTTTTTTCACGATAATGAAACAGCAAATGATATTGTTCAGGACGTATTTATAAAATTCTGGCAAATAAGAAAGGATTTTGAACTTAAATCAAAATTTTCGACTTGGTTATACAAGGTAACAACAAATCATTGCGTTAATGTGCAAAGAAGAAAAAAGATTATCACGGCATTTTCGTTTTTATCTTCAAAAAATTCAGAAGATAAAAACCTTGAACAAAAATTACTTCAAAACACAAAAATGCCTGAAAAAGACTCTTTTAGGGAAGAACACATAAAAAATGCACTTAATAAAGCGATAAATTCATTGCCAAAAAGACAAAGAATAGCTTTTATTCTTAATAAATATCAGAATTTTTCATACAAGGACATATCAGAAATTATGGATTTGTCTGTATCAAGTGTCGAATCATTGTTGCACAGAGCAAAAACCAATCTTCAGGAAAAACTGTCAGACACATATAAAAATCTTAACAACTAAGAAAATGGATTGCAAAAACATATCAAAAAAATTGATTTTTTACGCAGAAAACAATCTGCCGGAACAAGACAAAAAATTAGTTGAAAAACATATTTCATCTTGTAATAAATGCAAACAGGAACTGCTAATTATTCAACAAGCATTCGGAATAATAAATGATGAAAAAAACTTGCAGGTAAACCCATATATTTATACAAGAATCATGGCTAAAACAGAGCAAAAAAACACATCAAAAATTATCAAATATGTATTCAGACCTGTTGCTGTATCTATGATAATTTTAATGGGAATATGGTTCGGTCATAAAGCAAGCGATATTTATTTTAAAAATCAAGAAAATAATATATTGACAGAAGAACAACAATTTACTGAACAAAACGAAATTTACGTTGTTAACGATATTTCGTACGAAGATTACTATTTTATTACAAATCAATAATATACACAAATGGAAATAAAAACAAAATTACGAATTTTAACTTGGGCAATGATTTTATTGATTCTGTTCAATATTACAGTTTTAATAACGGTTTTTTCTAAAATAAAAAATAATGATTTTATCAGACCAAATAATCCACAGTTCAATCCTGATTGCGAAATGCCGTTTGACCCCAAACAACAAGATTTGAACTTCAGACAACTTTTAATTAAAGAATTGGAATTGGAAAACACTCAAATTAATGATTTGGATATGTTTCGTGAGCAATTTCTTCATCAATCTCACATTTTATTCGACAGCATCAGAATTTACAGCGATTTAATTGACGGCGAACTTGCAAAAGATAAGCCAAACCAAGATTTTATTTTTTCAAATTCGACCAAAATAGGCAATCTCCATTGTAAATTAAAATTAAACTTTGTTGAGTATTATTTGAACTTGAAATCAATTTTAAACAAAAATCAGCAAAAAAAATTTCATCAAATAACAATAGAGTTTAAACAACAAAAACAATTTAATCATAAACCTTAAATCCGTAAGTCTATACTTATATATCTGAAATTCAGTCAGGTGAAAACACCTGACTGGTGCAAACTACATGTTGCAGGTGTTTTCACCTGCAACCACTTACGAAAAAACTTGCGGATTTAAGGATAAAAACAAAAATCACAAATAATCAAACTAAAAACAATTTATATGAAACATTTTTTTTTAATACCTATACTTGTATTTCTTTTTTTTATTAATCTATCGGCTCAGCCTCAAATGGACGCAAACACAGGTGCAATAATAGGTGTGGTAATTGACAACAATCAGATGCCAATTCAATATGTAAACGTAATGCTTCACAAACAGTCAGATTCATCTCTTGTTGATGCAGTTTCAACTGATATTGAAGGAAAATTTTTCTTTCAGAACGTAAATTTTGATACATATTTTTTGGAATTCAAATTTTTGGGCTTTGAAAACAAAAACATCAACAAAATTGCTTTAAATGAAGAAAACCGATTCGTAAAAATTGGTAAAGTTTCAATGGAAACAGGAGGCGACCAACAAATTGACGAAGTTGTTGTTACTTCTCAGATTTCGACTGTAAAATACGAAATTGACAAAAAAGTAATCAATGTAGCCAAAGACATTCAAGCCTCAGGTGGTTCTGCTGTTGATGCTTTGCAAAATGTACCATCAGTGCAGGTTGATATTGAAGGAAATGTTACTTTACGCGGTAGTTCTAATTTTACGGTAATGATTAACGGCAAACCATCTATTTTAGATGCAAATGATGCTCTTCAGCAAATTCAGGCAAGCAATATCGAACGTATCGAAATAATTACAAACCCTTCTGCAAAATACGACCCTGACGGTGATGCCGGAATTATCAATATTATTACAAAAAACAAGTTAGATGACGGTTTAAGCGGTAAAATTGAGCTTTATGGAGATAATAACAGAGATTATAAAACTTCGGTAATTCTGAATTACAAAAAAAACAAATTAAACATCTTAACTGAATTTAATGTACACGAAAGGAAAAGACCAATGGGTTTCAAACAATATCGTGTTACGACAACAGATTCAAATTTGTTTTATATGAACAACGAAGGGGAACATTCTTTCGGGCACGCCGGATATAACGCAAAAATTGGATTTATATATGATTTTAACGATTTTAATTCTTTAAGTTTTAATGCTGAAGGCGGAAAAAGAGGATTCATAGCAACAAACACTTCAAATCAGCAACTTTGGTGGTCTGACCTTCCAACAGAATTATATTTTTTGAACACTACAAGCTCAAAGGCAACCGGTTTTGATTATGATTTAGACTTGAATTACGAGCATAAATTTAATGATAAAGGTCATAAAATTAAAACATATTCTCAGTTTTCTAACTTTAACCCTGAAAAAACAAGTTTAACCGTTGTTGATACAACTGACGAATTTTGGAATTCAATATCTGATGGTGCTTTTCAGGAACAAACTATTGACAATACAGAAAGAAACAGCTTCAGATTGCAGTCAGATTACGAATTACCTTTTGATGATAACACAAAACTCGAAGCTGGATACGCTTACAGATATTTTAAATCTGTTGCTGACTACAAAGTCGAAAATTATGATATTTATGAAGGCTATTGGGTTAACAATGAAGAAATGTATAATAATATGACTTTTGACCTACAAATTCACGCCGGTTATGTTACTTTCTCAAACAGTTTCGGAAAAATTATTGATTTAAAAGCAGGAATGCGAGTTGAATATACCGACAGAAAAATTTACGAAGCAGTAACAGATTCGGCATATACAATCAAAAGATGGGACTACTTCCCTACTCTGCACCTTTCAAAATCATTACCTTTCGACCAGCAGATTCAGTTGAGTTACAGTCGCCGTATCAACAGACCTCACGGCTGGGATTTGAATCCTTTTATGCAAAAAATGGACAATTATACAATCAGAAAAGGTAATCCGGCTCTTGAACCTGAATATACTAATTCATTTGAATTGAATTATATGAAAGAGTTCGGAAAATCTTACGTTTCTGTCGAATCTTATTACAAACAAACAAACGGTAAAATTGACAGAATTATGGAAGTATATGAAGATAAAATTATTATGACATCTGCAAATATGAACAAAGATTATGCTATTGGTGGAGAGGTTATGACAAATTTAGTTTTATTCAAAATGTTTATATTTAATCTATCGGCAAACTTCTATAATTACAGTATTGACGGCTTTTCGGAAGGGAAACCTGTTAACGAACAAACTTTTACATGGGACACAAGAGCATCTTTAATGACAATGCTTCCCTTTGGTACCGGAATTCAATTCGGCGGTTTTTACAATGCTCCTTCAATTTCGTTGCAAGGTACAACTGAAGGTATGTTTATGACGTATGCAGGAATCAGACAATCATTTTTGAAAAAGCAACTTACTTTATCTATTAGTGTTCAGGATATTTTTATGACTATGGGAAGAAAAATGATAAGCGAAACTCCAACTTTGTATTCCGAAGCCGAGTTTTTCTCTATTAGACCAACAATTGGTCTGACTTTAACTTATAATATCAGAAATTACAAACAAGATAAAAAGCAAATGAATGGAGAAAGCCAGGAAATGGATTTTTCTGGAGAAGGTATGTATTAAAAGCTTTTAGACCCATACAAAGTTAGCTTTAAAGCATTTTACTTTACAACTTTTGTAACTGAACGATATAATTAAATGGCACAAAAAAAAATTTTTTTAATACATTTAATTTTTTATATTTGGAAAAATTTTTTTAATGCAGAAAAATACCGATTTATGTGCAGTTGTTGAAGTTGACTCGGCATTGTGTGTTAATTGTCACAAATATATTAGTGTTTGTCCTGTCAAATATTGCAATGACGGAAGTGGGGATTATGTTAAAATAAATCCCAATACTTGTATTGGTTGTGGATCTTGTATTGAAGCGTGCACACACAAAGCAAGAAAATATGTAGATGATTTCAAAAATTTAATCAACGACATTATTGCAGGTGAAAAAATCGTAGCTATTCTCGCACCTGCATCTGCCGCAAGCTTTCCTGATTTGTATTTGCAATTAAAAGGGTTTCTTAAAGAATTAGGTGTTGATGCTAATTTTGATGTGAGTTTTGGTGCAGAATTAACTGTAAAAAGTTATATTGAATACATAAAAGAATTCCATCCCAAAACTGTTATTGCTCAACCCTGCCCTGCAATTGTAAGCTATATCGAGATTTACAGACCGGAACTGCTAAAATATTTAGCTCCCGCAGACAGCCCAATGCTGCATACTATTAAAATGATAAAACGTTTTTATCCTGAATATAAAGAACCAATTTTATTATCCTCGATTTTAAAATCGTTTCGTATTGCATAAAATATTTTAAAAACATCTATATTCAAATATTAATATGTCAAAAAAATTATCTTTAATAATATTTATATTCGTTAGTTGTTTTTTCTTTTCGTGTGATACAACTAATAAATATGAAATCAAGCTTGTTAAAAAGATTTTTTCACCCGAAGAAGCAATTTCGGTCAAATACACAGCAAATTCTGAATGGGAAGCAACAGCTTGGATAGGTATTGTCCCCTCATCGGTACCGCACGGAAAGGAAGAAATTAACGATAACTTCGACATTGCATACATTTATCTTAACAAATCAGCTTCCGGCACTTTTGTCATTCCTGCTCCTGCCGAAAAAGGTGAGTATGATTTAAGAATGCACAATTCTGACAGTCCTGACATAGGGACAGAAATAACTTATGTTTCTTTTGTTGTTAAATAAATTTGGCTCTTTTCTTAAAAAATGTGGGTAGATATTCTATTTATAGCATT
>DYKL01000592.1 GCA_020722645.1 Acetofilamentum sp.
GAACACTTGGAGTTATTAAACGTAATTCATTCATTTACAGTACATTACCTCGAAATAACGAAAAATAACAGCCGAAGTGCAAGAGTATGAAATGCTTACGTTTCATTTCCGCACCGAAGTCAATTTTTGTATTTCTGTCCAAAGTTTCTTCAACTGCTTGCATTGTCGGCTGTTATATGTTATGTGTATTTTTATTTATTTGTAATTGATTTATTGCAATAAAATATGAACGAAGCAAATTATTAACTGCTAAGTTCGATTTATCACCAAATTGAATAATCCAATTTGCAATATCTTCATCTATTTGAAGTTTTATTTCAACTTTTTTATGTGGCAAAATAATCTCAGCGTTATTCCAAAATTCATAATTTGTTTCTTGAATATCAGAATAATCAATTTCATTTTCGGACATATTTTTTAGTCTTGTCCAGTCTGTTTTATTTGAATGTATCATAATATTTTTGTTTTTCATTTTTATTTGCTAATCTTGCAGAAATAATACGTATAATAGTATTACGGACGGTATAAACTATTACAATAACAAATTCCAATAGCAGCCCAATTGCAATAATACGTTTTTCCCCATAGTCAAATCGCTCGTCTTCTTTTGCAATCATAGGCTTGTCAAAAACTTGTTTTAAATCATTAAAATCAATGCCGTGTTTTTCAATATTTGACTTATTCTTTTTTTCGTCCCACTCGAAATCCATATTTTTTTTTCACAAATTTACAAAATTTATTTCTTTTTCCATAAAAATTTAAGATATAACATTGTTTTTCTCCAATTTTTTATTAGTGTTTTTATTGAAAATGGAAAATGTTCACCAAAAAAAGTAGTTGAAAATTTTTCTGCATTCATAAATAACATTTGAGGAACTCCAATTATTAAAAATAGACTTGCTTCTAATAAAAAAAATGGTAAATAAATCAATAAAATAAAAGTTAATAAACTAAAAAAATATTATTGTAGTTATTCCTAAAATTAATGATGTAATTATACTCGGCAGCCAACCACCAGTTTTGTCCTTTTGTAAAACCCAAGTCCAAATTTTAGTCATTAAATTTTGAAATACAGTTGTTGTAAAACCACCTTCGAAAGTTCCATTTGTTATCATTAATTTTGGAATTCCAACTATTATAATAAAAGATAAATCAAAAGGAAATATTATTATACAAATTATCATTGAGATAATACTTGCAAATAATCCAAAAGGTGCTCTAACTATTGTAATTAAATTATCATTCATATCTTATTTTTACACAACCGGGTAGCGTAAGCCCCCAAAGAACCGTACGTGCGACTTTACTCATTACTTATCTTTCTTTTATTGGTATTCGTGAGATCGCTTCGCTAAGTTCACCGTCCCAAAAACTTTTGGGAGCTCATGCATCTTTAAGGCAGTTATGTGCCCATACCACCCGACTGTTAAACTTTTTATTTTAGTTACAAATATATATGAGTTCAGTCTAAAAACTATTTTTTAGACAATACAAAGATAAAAAGAAAAA
>DYKL01000593.1 GCA_020722645.1 Acetofilamentum sp.
AATCAATTTGCTGAATATTAACGAATTACTTCAAAATATACCGAACTATTGATTAAAGATAGAACGTTTAAATATGCTGTTAAAATAGTAAAATTATATCAAATTTTTAAAGGAAAACAAAGAATTTGATGTCGCAAGACAAATACTGCGTTCTGGAACTTCTGTTGCCGCAAATGTTCGTGAAGCATATAATGGACAATCAGATAAAGATTTTATTAATAAACTTGCGATTTATCAGAAAGAGGCTGATGAAACATTGTTATGGCTTGAATTGATAACTGAAACTCAATTACTTGAAAATGAATTATTAGCAGAAATTTATAAAGAAGGTACTGAAATTTTGAAAATGATAAAAAGTATTATATTGACAAAAAAAGAAAATATGAATTCTTAAAAACTCATAAATCAAACATTTTAACTCATAAATCAAACATTTTTAACTCATACATAAAACTTTATATCTCAAAAATCATATAAATGAAAATATTACAAACTAAAAATCTGACAAAACGTTTTGGAAACATAACCGCTGTTGATAATCTTTCTGTAACTATCGAACAAGGAAATGTTTTTGGAATTCTCGGTCCCAATGGTAGTGGTAAAACAACGACTTTGGCGATGATACTCGGCTTGCTTAAACCTAGTTCCGGCACTTTTTCATGGTTTGAAAAAACAGACGGAATTCTTGTAAATGAAAAAATAGGTTCTATTATTGAACAACCGAATTTTTATCCCTACTTATCTGCTTTGGAAAATTTGAAAATTGTTGCTGAAATCAGGCAAATAAATGGAAATGTTTCTGATGAAATTAACCGAGTTCTCCAAAAAGTAAACCTTTTAGAACGACAAAATTATTCTGTTTCAACTTTCTCTTTCGGTATGAAAAGCAGGCTTGCGCTTGCTGCAACTTTGCTGGGAGACCCTGAAATTCTTGTCCTTGATGAACCTACTAACGGACTTGACCCCGAGGGTATTGCTTTTGTCAGACAGCTGATTATCGAAGAGGCTAAACTCGGCAAAACAGTCATTATTGCAAGTCATATTCTCGATGAAGTTGAAAAAGTTTGCACTGATGTTTTAATTCTTAAAAAAGGAAATCTGGTTATTTCCGGTAAGGTTTCTGATGTTCTGAAAGACGAAGCAAAAGTTCATATTCTTTCTGATGACAATAAAAAGTTGTACGAGCTTCTTGTCAGAAACGAAATTATTGAAACAGTTGATTATGATGGTGATGTTATGAAAGTTTCTCTGAAACAAGGCTGCAATGTCCGTCAAATCAGCGAAATTGCAATGAATAACCGCATTGTAGTTACTTCTTTGGAAGTCAAAAAGAAAACACTTGAAGCCGGATTTTTAGAGCTTGTTAAGTAAAATCAGTCAATTAGCCAATTAGTTAATTAGCCAATTAGTTAATTAGCCAATTAGTTAATTAGTTAATTAGCCAATTAGTTAATTAGTTAATTAGTTAATTAGTTAATTAGTCAATTAGTTAATTAGTCAATTAGT
>DYKL01000594.1 GCA_020722645.1 Acetofilamentum sp.
TTATTTTCATTCTATTGGTGTGAGAACTTTAAGGTTCTCATGGGTGTTTCATCTACATACTTTGATGCATTTTTCCACTTATAATAATAGTAGCTAATAATAAATAATGCAGAAATAGCAATAATAATATACTTACCTATAATTTTTTTTGCAAATTTATAAAAAAATAAAAAATAAAAATTATTTTTAATAAATCCTTAAATCCGTAAGTCTATACTTATATATCTGAAATTCAGCCAGGTGAAAACACCTGACTGGTGCAAACTACATGTTGCAGGTGTTTTCACCTGCAACCACTTACGAAAAAACTTGCGGATTTAAGGTAAATTTTAAACTTCAATCCTTAATTCGCATTATGATACTGGTTTAAACCTGTTGCTTTTGTCGGTGGGTACAGCGACAAAAGCATGTATTACCGACATTTCAGGTGTCCGCACCTGAAATTTCAACGGTTTTAAACCAAGACCCGCATTATTATCATAATTTTTTTTAATTGATTAAAATAACTTCAAATTTTTTGCTTTATTTTGGCGTTTGTAAATAACTTTTCAAATTACAGCTATGTCAAAAAAAATATTTTTTTTAATAATACTTTTCTTTCCGTTTAATATTTTCTCACAGGAATTAAATTGCAGAGTTAGTGTTAATTATCAGCAAGTTACAACAACAAATACGCAGATTTTTCAGGATTTGCAAAGAGACATTTCAGATTTTATGAACACTACACAGTGGACTAATTATGTTTTTGATTATCATGAACGTATAGAATGCAGTATTCTTATAAATATTATTCAGTTTGACGGGGTTGATAATTTTGTTGCTACTTTGCAGGTTTCCTCTTCAAGACCTGTTTATGATGCATCTCTTACTACTTCTTTGTTCAAATTCAAAGAAGCAGACGGCACATTCAAATTCCAGTATATTCAAAATCAGCCTATCGAATTTAACGAAAATGCATTTACTACAGAATTAGCATACGGGCTTGCTTTTTATGCTTATATAATTATTGGTTACGATTTTGACACATTTTCTGAACTCGGCGGAAGCGAATTTTTTGACAAAGCACAGACTATTGTGAATATTGCACAAAGCTCGCCTAATAAGGCATTATGGCGTTCTATGGGAACTAATCACGAAGACAACAGATATTTTCTGGCAAAATTTCTGACTGACGCAAATTATCAGTCATTTAGAATAGCTCAATACAAATACCATTTAAAAGGTCTCGACCTTATGACAACTGATATTACTACTGCACGAAACAATGTTGCCGAATCAATCGAATTGATAAAACAGGTATATCAGAAAAGACCGGAGAATTTTTTGGTTCAAATATGGATTGAAAGCAAAAGAAGTGAGATAATTAATATCTTTTCGGAAGCTCCTTCGGCTGAAGCTAAAAGAGTTGCTCAAAGTCTTAAACTTATTGACGTAACAAATTCAGACCAGTACGATAAAATGGGTTCTACTTATTAAAAATATTTTTTCACTTTCATAAAAAATTT
>DYKL01000109.1 GCA_020722645.1 Acetofilamentum sp.
TCACATTGGCTAATTATCACATTGGCTAATTATCACATTGGCTAATTATCACATTATCACATTAACTAATTATCACATTGGCACATTAACTAATTATCACATTGGCACATTAACTAATTATCACATTGGCACATTAACTAATTATCACATTGGCACATTAACTAATTATCACATTGGCACATTAACTAATTATCACATTGGCACATTAACTAATTATCACATTGGCACATTAACTAATTTGCTAATTATAATATTGGCACATTTGCTGAGGTAATTTATCATCACTGTTCCATTAAACCGGAGACATCGTTAGCGATATTTACAATTTTGTATGGTTTGCCTTCGTCGTCAAAAATAGGAATATAAGCTTCTGAAAACCAAATGATTTTTGAGCCTACGGCAACTTGTTGTGTGAACATACTGACACGTCCCATAGAAAGATTATTCCATAATTTGTCTAATTGCTTTTCTCTGTCTTCGTCAAGCATAAATGCACCTTGTAGGGTTCCAATCATTTCTTTTCTTGTTTTCCCGATTAATCTTAAAAATTTTTCGTTAATACTTATAATTCTTCTGTGCATATCATATTCAATAACATAAGAAACCTGATTTAATGCACTGACAATGTTTTCAAATTGACTGTTTTTACGTTTCATTTCGTCCTGAGTAGCTTGCATTTCTTCAAGATTTTGCCTCATAGCTTCTTCTTTTGCTGCAAGTTCGTTGGATTGTTTCTGCAAATCGGAAACCAGCCTGTTTGTTTTGAGAGTAATTCTTAGGTTTGCGATTGTAGAAGCGACACTTACGCCTATTCTTTCGACAAACTTTCTAACGTGAGGTTTAAAATCTTTGAATGACGCTAATTCAACTACCGAATATATTACTTCATTGAACTTAAACGGGACTATAAGAATAGAGCGTGGTTCTTCTTCGCCAAGACCGGAGCTAATACTTGTGTATCCACTTGGAATATCGTTAATGTAAATAACTTCACCCTCCTGAACTGAACGACCAATCAAACCTATACCAAAAGGAATTTTTTTGTTCAGAAACTTTCTGCGGTCATAAGCATAAGCAGCAAGCATCTCAATTTGTTCTTCATCTTCATTGATTATGAAAATGGCGCCTTGCGATGCTTCTGTATATTTAACCAAATAACTGACAACTTTGTATGAAAGATTATCAATATCCTGAGCATATTCACGCAAAATCGCAGAAACTTCGGCTTCTCCATCAATTGACCATCTTTGCATTTTATCTTCTTCTTCACGTTTTTCTTCTTCCATCTTAGCTATTTTCAAACTTCGTTGCATTTCCTGAAGTGCCATACCCAGAACATCACCATCGCCTTTGATATTTAGTTTGGTGTTCAGGTTTCCTTTTGAAATTTCATAAGCAAAATCTTTGATTGACCTTAATGAATCGACCAAAATGTTAATTGAAGAAATCATTTGAGCAATCTCATCTTCTCGTCTTGTCTCTAATTTTAATTGTTCTGTAATCTCTAATCTTGATAATTTTTCGAGACTGCTAACAGCTTTGTTTATGGGATTTGTAATAGAGTTAATAATCAGAAGTGTAGTAATAACCATTAGAACCAATCCGAAAATAGCCAATATAAGACCGATTTTGAACAAATTTAATGCATCTTTTCTAATCACATTTAAAGGAACAATCACACCGATACTCCAAGAAGTTTCTATATTGCCAAAAAAGAAAGGTTCTATAATCACAAGATTTTTGTTGCCAAGGCTGTCTTTTTGAATATAGCTTATATTTTCAGAGTTTTTTATGTGGAAAAGAAGATTTTTTGTTGTAACATCATTTTTAAGAATGTTGTTCAAAGGTTTATTTATAAATTCGCCTGTACTGTTTGCGACAATTTTTCCATTCTGAGAAATTAAAAATGTTTGAGCTTCATTAACAGGTTTTACTTGTTTTATGATGTCCTGAAATCTTTCTAATGAAATATCACAAGCTACCAGACCGGCATAAAAATCATTTTTAACAAGTGGTATAGCAATACTTGACATCAATTCTTCGTCTTCTTTTCTTCCCGTGTAAGTATCATAGTAAATATCAGTAATTCCGTCCTTTTTGGAGATTTTGAATAAATAGTACAAACTACCGATATTGTCGCTTTCCAAATCAAGAGTATCCGTATTTTTTGCAATTTTGCCTTCTTTCCAGTAATAAAGGTGACGGTAGCGTCCGTGATTTTTTTTGTAGTTTGTATCAATTGCTGCAATTTCCCAACTAATACCTATCGAAAGAAACTGGGGTGTTTCTTCGATTATATTTTTGATTATAATATCTTGATTATGAATAAGTTCATCGTAAGAATTGTCATCTGACAATCCTGATAAAGTATTTTTTATTGCTCTTAAAATCTCTATATCTTCACTGAAAATTTTGTTAAATAATAAACCTGAACTTTTGATTAATTTTTGAGTTTCTTGTGTAAGATTTCTTGTAAAAATTATCTGAACTTCATATAATATCAATGAAGTTGCAACAACATAAATTGTTGAAAATGATAAAAAAATTGTTAAAAATATACGTATTCTAAGACTTCGTCTCATTATTTGATTTGTTAAATTAAATTTTTGCTAAATTAAAAAAAATATTATTATTTAATATGTTTTTTTATGTTTTTTTTAAAATAAATAATTTTATATAAAAAAAAACAAATAATATTTAAAATTTTGTGTAAAAAAAAAAAATCACAAAAAACTTCTGATTGCTAACTCATAAGACTTTAGTCCAAACCCCAAAATTACTCCGGTACAAACTTCAGATAAAACAGATTTTTGTCTGAATTCTTCACGTGAAAAGACATTACTAAGATGAACTTCAACAACTGGTATATTAACAGACGAAACAGCATCTCTAATAGCATAAGAATAATGACTGTAGGCACCTGCATTTAAAATTATTCCGTCAAATTTTTCAAAATAAGCTTTATGAATACAATCTATAATTTCTCCTTCGCTATTACTATGAAAATAAGAGATTTGTATTTTGTTAAAATCGTTTTTCAGAGATTCCAAATACTTCTCGAATGACATTTTTCCGTATATTTCAGGTTCTCTTTGTCCCAATAAATTTAAGTTTGGACCATTTATTATTATTAGTTTCATTTTTTTCTTTAATTTGTAAATTCTTTATAAAAATTATTGGTTATGAAAAAAATCGTGCTGATTTTATTTTGTTTGGTTATTCCTGCGATAATCTTTTCTCAAATACTTACAAAAGACATACCGTTTGCATTGACAGAAGAAATAAATTTAGATAATGTTTTTACTTATGAAATTAAAAACTTCGACTGCCAACAATATTTATTGCAGGACAAAGAAAACATTTTTAAAACACCTTATCGTTTTGCCGTAAATAATGAGCCTAACCTAACTTTTAATACAATACAACCAATTTTTATAGACGAATTTGAAATCAGGTACATTAAAATTTCAGTTCCAAATTGTAAGGGGCTTGCTGTAACTTTTGAAAATTTTGAATTGTCAAATGATGAAAAAATATTTATTTTTGACAACAAACTTGAATATCTTTTAGGTTCATACACAAAGTCCAACAACAATAAATTCAACAAATTACCAACTGCTTTTATACCTTCGGATACTATTATTATTGAGTATGTTACAAAAAAATCCGCTGAAATTAATTTGTCAGTTTCTGACATAGGTATAGCATACAGACCGGTAATAGGAGACAGTGACTGGTGCGAAGTAAATATAAATTGTTACGAAGATTCAAGATGGCAAACACTCAAAAAAACCACATTAAAATTTGTTTACAAAGAAGATAAATCAAAATCTTATTATTATTGTTCTGGCACTTTGCTTGCCAATACATTATTTTCTGATACACCATATTTTTTAACAGCAAACCATTGTGTAAACTCTGAAAGCGAAGCAAGTTCCTCAGTTTTTTATTTTAACTACGAGTCAATAGATTGTGAGGGAGATATAATAAACGAAGGAAAAACCATTTCAGGGGCATCTCTTATATCAACTGCCGACGATAATTTAGATTTTTCGCTTCTTCAGTTATCACTGGTTCCACCGGCAGATTACGAACCTTTTTACGCAGGTTGGAGCAGAATAGAAGAATATAACGACACAAGTATCTGTATTCATCATCCAGCGGGAGACATAAAAAAAATCTCTTTCTGTTACAGTCCTCTTGCTATTAGCTCTTTTAGCGGATATGATGTCAATAAACATTGGAACATTACGGAATGGAATGTCGGAACTACCGAAGGAGGCTCGTCAGGGTCAGGGTTATTTACAACAGATATGCTGCTTATTGGTGATTTAAGCGGAGGTGAAGCCAGTTGCGATTATAATTACAACGATTTATATCAGCAATTTTATCACTGCTGGGACGATTACAACTCATACTACCGCCAATTACAACACTGGCTCGATCCCTATGGCTTTAATCCTATGCAGATGAAAGGTTATGATCCTTATGAGAATACTGACTTGGCTGTACCATTAAATTTTTCAGCAAGTTTGGAGGATTCTTTGGTTACAATTCACTGGTCTCAACCTGATGTAACTCCTGATGAGTACATTATCTACAAAAACCTCGAAGAATTTGACAGAGTCAATAGTCCGCAATACTTAACTGATATTTTGGAAAACGACGGGGTTTATGTTTATTATGCCACAGCAATATATTCAGACAAAGAATCAAAACCGTCAGATATGTCTGCTGTTTTATTCGGAGATACAACTACAATACCGAAAGTTACAAAAATCAAATTGTATCCAAATCCTACTAACGAAAAACTCAACATTATCTCACCCGATACAATACCAATGACAAAAATTGAAGTTTTTAACAGTTTAGGTCAAAATATGAGAATTTTTGAAACTGAAAAAACAAATTATATAACTCTCGATTTGAGCGGATTAGAAAACTCATACTACTTTTTAAAAATCACAACTACCGGCGATGTATATATCGAAAAAATTATTTTTATAAGAAAAGAATAATTGAGTTATCAATTGGTATTATTTCATTGTTTCATTGTTAAATTGTTGGCTGACGCCTTTGTCGAGTTATTGATTGGTATTATTTCATTGTTTCATTTTTAAATTGTTGGCTGACGCCTGAAAAATGCTGTCGAGTTTGTCGAGTTATTGAGTAAACAATGTAACAACGTCATTGCGAGGTATACGTCATTGCGAGGTACGAAGCAAAAGCAAAAAGTAAAACGTCTATGAGAGGCAAACGTCATTGCGAGGTACTAAGCAAGAAGCAGACTCTACGAAGCACCGGCTTGGGCGTAAGATTGCGTCGTAAAACGTCATAGGTAGGTACGAAGCAAAGCCTCGCAATGACACAATGCGTACGAAGCAAATAAAACAATGAAACAATGAAACAATGAAACAATGAAACAATGAAGCAATGAAGCAATGAAACAATGAAGCAATGAAGCAATGTACTTTCAACTTTAGAAATTTTATGAACTCTTTATTGTTAATCAAACTAAAAATTTTTTGTTGTATTACTTTTTTAATAAATTTGAGAAATTTTTTTATTGTAAATTTCAAAATATATAAAAATGAATGAACAATTATTAACGCTTGAACCAAAAAGCGTATGGAAAAATTTTGTTGAACTTACCAAAATTCCAAGACCTTCAAAAAAAGAAGGAAAAATTATTGAATTTATGCGTCAATGGGCAACCGAAAGAAAAATAGAAGTATTTGTTGACGAAGTAGGTAATGTAATATACAGAAAACCAGCAACAAAAGGTTATGAAAACAGAAAAACCATTATTTTACAAGGTCACCTTGATATGGTTCCCCAAAAAAACAGCGAGAAAGTGCATGATTTTGAAAAAGACCCTATTACAGCATATATTGACGGCGAATGGGTAACCGCTGATGGAACTACTTTAGGAGCTGACAACGGAATGGGTGTAGCTCTTGCTATGTCGGTTTTTGAAGCAACAAATATTGAACATCCACCATTGGAAGCCCTCTTTACTGTTGATGAAGAAACAGGAATGACCGGTGCTTTCGGTCTTAAACCCGGGTTATTAAAAGGAGACATCCTAATTAACCTTGATTCGGAAGAAGAAGGTGCAATTTGCATTGGTTGTGCAGGCGGAACAGATGCCAACATTGAATTTGAATATGAAAAAGAAAACATCAAAAGTGATTATGCCTCCTACAAAATAATAATAAAAGGTCTTAAAGGCGGACATTCCGGTGTTGATATTCACCTTCAAAGAGGCAATGCAGCTAAATTATTATTCAGATTTTTGTTCAATTTGCAAAAGAATTTTGAAATTCATTTGGCAGATTTTGAAGTTGGAAATATGCGAAACGCTATTCCAAGAGAAGGTTGGGCAATTATTGCAGTTCCCAAAGAAAAATCTTCTGAATTTGAAAAAATGATTGATGAATATCAAACAATTTATCAACGTGAGTACAAAGAAGCAGACGAAGGTTTAAAATTCGGATTTGAAAAAGTTCCAATGCCTGAATTTGTTATTGATGCTGCAACACAAGAGGCACTTTTGCAAGGAATTATGGCTACACCAAACGGAGTTATGCGTATGAGCCTGTCTATGCCGGGTGTTGTAGAAGCTTCAACAAATTTATCAATTGTTAAACTTCACGAAGATAAGATACAGATTTCAGCTTTAATAAGAAGTTCTGTTGATTCTTCAAAACAAGAAGTTGAAGATATGTTTTCTGCGATATTCAATGGCGTAAAAGCAGACAGAGTCTGGTTTGACGGACAATATCCCGGATGGAAACCCGAACCAAATTCCCAAATTGCAAAAATTATGGACGAAACCTATAAAAAAATGTATAAAAAAGAAGCCGATTTATATGCTATTCACGCAGGTTTGGAATGCGGTTTATTAATGGGTGTATATCCTAATATTCAGGCAATTTCTATTGGACCAACCATTAAATATCCCCACTCCCCTGACGAAAAAGTTGAAATTTCGACAGTAAAAAAAGTTTGGGATTTCTTATTAGAAGTATTAAAAAGTACTCCCACTAAATAGTATAAATAATCTTTTTTAAATTTGAAATAAAAAAAACTGTCTGATATTGTCAGACAGTTTTTTTTTAAATTATGATGAACAATTTATTTTCTGAAATTATTTATGAATACATAAGCTTTGGGATATTTATTTTTAATTTGTTCAACAAAAGTTTCAGCAGATGCTTTAGATTGAAAATCTCCATGTATATAATTATAAACACCATCTACCCCAAGAAGTTCAAATATCTCAAAAGTAAAGGTAGATTTTTCAATTGGTTTGTCAGATGTTGTAACCAAAACGGCATATTTGTAATTACTATCATCATCAAGAGCATATTCTTCAGGAACTTCTACCGGTTTTACGTATAAAGTAGAATTTTCACCTTGTTTTAAAACAACAATTTCAACACGTCTGTTATATCCAAGCGATTGCCATATAAAGTTACCGTCTTTGTCTTTATTTTCAGATATTTGTTTTGTATATCCTTTACCTTCGCAAACAATTTGTTCGTCTTTAGCTCCTTTTTGAATTAAATAACTTTTAACAAAATTTGCTCTTTTTTCTGATAATTTTTTATTGTATTCAGGATTTCCTTGCGTATCTGTATATCCGTAAACTCCAATCTGAGCTGTTGGATTTTCTGTCAAATATTTGGCAATAGCATCTAATTCATCATAAAAAGCAGGATTTTCGTATTTGTTTAGGTCAAATGAGATGTCTGTAATTAAATTGCCTTTTGTAATCTTAGTTATGATTTTATCTTCTGTAACCTTTTTAATAGTGAGAGAATCATAAATTGTGTATTCTGCAACTTGTCCCTGAATAGTATTTTCAGAAAGACCAGTATATATTTGTTCAGGTTTAACACCTTTTTCCAGTAAAAAATTTTTAATTACATCTGTTCTTTCGTTATCCCAGGATTCAGGGGCTTCATTGCTGCCGAAAGTAGAAATATCTACATATAAATCATTGTTTTCATTTAAGAAGCTAGCGAGAATATCAAACTCAATTTTCTGATAATCAGACAATTCATTGCTTTCAACATCAAATTCTGTATTTTTTATGGATTTTATCTGACCATAAATCATTGTATCAAGTTCCGCATCGTATTCATAAATACCAGCAACAGGTTCAATTCTATATATATCGTAAATAAAACCTTCGGCGGAATAATGAATAAGATGTTCGCTTATAGTAGAAATCTGAAAATTGTATTTCCCTTTGTGTTGAACAGGTGAATAAGAACCGTCAATTGTGTCTCCGTCAACAATATATGAATTGATTTCAGAATTTTGAGGAATTTTGCAGGTTTTCTTAGATAAGTTGCTGTTAAGTTCCTGCGAAATTATCATTGTATCGTTTTTGGTATAAGTATATGTCTTATCTTTTGGATACCATTCATTTCCAACCTTCACAGAGTCATTTTTAGTTTGGGTTATTGCAAGTATATCTTCTTTGCTGTCATAAACATAACCTTTTACATAAATAGAATTTTCATCAAATTCATAAACCTGAACAACATAGATTGAAGAAACACCTGAATATTGCTTAGAAGAATAAAAAGCAACAGAAGGGTCATTTGTCGGCACATAAAAAATGTCGTCATCAACTGTGTTTAAAGGAAAACCCATATTTTCAGGGGTTGACCAAGTTCCGTCTTCCTGCATAGTTGATTTAAAAATATCGTACCCTCCAATATTTTTATGACCTTTTGAGCTAAAATATAATGTGCTACCGTCTGGAGAAACAAAAGGTCCTTCTTCGTCGAATTCAGTGTTTATTGTAGTTCCAAGATTTTTCAAATCTTTCCAAGTACCATCATCTGAAAGTTGAACGGTGTATATATCCAAACCGCCTTCTCCACTATTTCTGTCGCTGGTAAAATACATCGTTTTGCCATCAGGTGAAAGACTTGCATGTGTTTCATTTTTTTTGGTGTTGATTGGGTCATCTAATCTAACGGGCATAGACCAAGCATTGCCTTCATATTTAGATATGTATATATCTCCCGGATCTTTAAATGTAGAACGGTAAATGTACAATTCTTTTCCGTCAGGTGATACTGATGATGTTGCTTCGTGACCTTCAGTATTTACAGGGATACCTAAATTGATTGGTTTGCTGAAAGTACCATTTACATAATCTGATGAATAAATATCTTCGAAAAAATAATTGTCGTATTCTTTTTCGTTGCCTAATGAGCCTTCTCTTCTGGATGTGAAATAAATTTTACTCTGGTCAAGAGTAATAGTCGGACAATAATCAGGATAAGTTGAATTGAGAATACTTGATTCCATAACAGTAAAACCTCTTGGGTTATTAACCTGTTCTTTGGCATAAGCACATTTTAGCAATTTATCGTCAATAATTTTTTTCTGATTCTTGTTTGAATAATTTTTAAGCTCAGTTAATGTTTTTTCAGCTTCATCAAACATATAATTCAGATAATATGCTTCGGCAAGAAGAAAGGTAGCTTCCTGAGACTTAGTTTTCTTCATTTTATTTTCATCTCTGTAGTAATTTACAGCTTTTTCCAAATAAGAAATAGCTTCATATCTCTCTGATGTATTCAAATAACAATAACCAATATCAACATACAATTCATAATCATCAGGATTAGATGAAATCAATTCTTTATATAAAACTATCGCCCCATTAAAATCATATTCTTCCATTTTATGTTGAGCTTCCAAGTATTTGGCTTTATCTTTATTAGAAACTGAATAACTAGACTGACCAAAAGAAAGGAATGAAACCAGAAGAAAAAATGATAAAAAAGTAAAATTTTTCATAGTATATAAAAATTTAAAAATTTTTGCTAATATAATACTTTTTTTTTTTTTAATATGTATGTCAGTTTAAAATATTTTTGCACAAATTTATTATTATCCTTAAATCCGCAAGTTTTTTCGTAAGTGGTTGCAGGTGAAAACACCTGCA
>DYKL01000110.1 GCA_020722645.1 Acetofilamentum sp.
GAATATCAGTAATTTGAGATTGTAGTGTGAAATTTTCAATTAAAGTTAGGTATATTATTTCTATTCTTTCAGCCTGACGTACAGGTAGTTGTGCTTCGATTGGTACTCCGGATAAAACTGAGGCTTTGACGGGAATATTGTCAATCAGAATTTTTGTGTACTGGTTTCCGTTTACGCCTCTCATCAAAAACATCTCTCCGAACTCACCGGAACCGGGTAGAGAAACTTTAACAGCCGGCAAACTTTTCAAAACATCTACAAGAGTTACATAGCCGTTCAGTAATATTTCTTCGTTTGTAACAACGTGAATAGTAACCGGTAAATCTTCAATCTTTTTTTCGCTTCGGCTTGCAGAAACAACTGTTATTTCACCTTCTTTTGTATGTTCAATAATATTTTCAGATGTTAAACGATTCAGACGATAATCGGAAGTGTCTGTCTGACAGTAAAGAGTAATTTTAAACAGGAAATAAAATATTATAAAAAAAATATAACTTTTAACTCATAATAAATTCAGATGTTTACAATTGGAATTCACCAAAATTACAAATTTTTTAATTAAGACAACTCAGAAATTAAAATCACCCGAAAATTTAAGAAAAATTTTAAATTAATCCTGCGAATTTTCAATTTTAATTCCTTCGGTTATGTGAATTTGTTTACCATCGAGAAAACAAACAACAAAAGCACCTTTAACATTACAATTATCTCTTAAAATTCTGGCTTCTTCGTAAGTTCTGAAAAAACCGATAGAATATTTGTAAAAACCATCAGCAAAACGTTCTTCAATTTTTTTATCACCTTTGTAAATGTCTGTTTTAATCTTATTATCAGATAAAGGTTTTCTGTCGGCACAAATCTGAACTTTGTAAACAAGCCCTTTTGTGTTTGTCTGACCGAGTTCGTTGAGTTGTTCATCTTTGAGTTGCTGAATCATTCTTTGAGCTTGTGTAACGTATTCGCCATCAGGATTTTTTGAAATGTAATTTTGATAAGATGCAATGGAGTTGTCTTGTTGAGCATTATCCCACTGTTTTTTGTCGTTAGCAATAATTTGTTTGGTTTTTTCATCTTGAGATTGCCAGATATGTATAGCCTGAATCAGATAACAAAGAGCATCGTTGTACAATTCAAAAGCTTTATTTACATCATCTTTTAATGTTAAGTATGGAATTTCAGCAATTTTTTCATCATTTATTTTGGCATATTTTGAAGAAATTTCCCTTGCTTCAAATATATTTTGTTCAGCATCAGCAATAAGTTCATTAGCTTTTATTTCATCTTCGGGAAAATCGTATATAACACCTGTCATTTTTTGAACATAGAAATCATAAAGCCCACCATAAGCGACGTCGTAATAAATCAGTGCATTTTTTCTGAATTTTTTTGCATCATACAGCTTTTTTTCAGCTTTTTCTTTGTCCGAATCTTTATCACTCAAAAGTAAACTCAAATTCTTTTCATCTTCTTTATCTGCTTCAGTCATAAGTTCGTCAGCTTTTGTTTTTTGTTCTCTATAACCGTTTATCTGTTCTTTTTCTATTGTGTTAAGAATATTTTCCAAAATAGTAAAATAGATTTCCGGATTTCCGCATAAAACTTCAAGATTTTCGGGATTACTGAGCGAAGAAGCCAATACTTTTGTTATTTCGTCGAAAATTACGAAACCAATTGTGTCTTTTCCGTAGTCTTTTTGACCAATGTCAATACTAATTCTATCTTTTGAAATACCATTAGAAATAAGATAGTCAATAGCGTTAGTCCTTCGGTTATCGTCCAAAACAGGCTCTTCGTAATAGAATTCATTTGTTGAGAATCTTACTTGCAAAAATTCATTAACCTGCATATATCTTACAAGAATATCCAGTTCAGCAATATTTCGGTTTTCGATTTGAGCTGATTCAGGTTCAAAAACAAGAAATTTTTCGCTGAAAACAGTTCCTTCTACAAGCGGATCTAATTGAGCGTTATATTCAATTTTGTTGTATTGACCTTCATTTTTTTCAATAAATTTTGTGTCGTATAAAAAGCCGTCAGCCTCATAATAAACATAAAAATCCTTGTTGTTTGGAACAACAAACAGATATTTTCCTGTAACAAAATTTGCCGAATAGTTATTGTCTAAGGTCATATCTTCGAGTTTTACAGCAGAAATTATTACTTTGGGAGGAACAGTACAAACAGAGTCGGTAATGATTATTTGATTTTGATTTTCGGTTTTGCGTGTTATAAATATTTTGTCTTTAATTTCATAAGTATAATTTTTAGTGATTTTTCTGTTTCCGATTATCAGAGTATCACCATTATAAACAGCTTCTTCTTTTGGAAATGCAGAGGTTTTAATGTCTGCATCATAAGCATAGCCTGTAACGAGAGTTAAAGAATTATTTTCTTCGTCTGAAATATTAGCAATATAGATATTTGTAACACCTTCCTGACGTGAAGAATAATAAGCCCTTTTTCCATCAATTGTCAAAACAAAAAACACATCATTATCAACAGTATTGAGTGGAAAACCAAGATTTTTCGCTACAGACCAGTCTCCTGATTCTTTTTTTGATACAAAAACGTCGTATCCACCCATACCTTTGTGCCCTTCTGAACTGAAATAAAGAGTAACACCATCGGGGTGAATAAAAGGACCTTCTTCGTTTTTTTCAGTGTTGATGTTTGGACCAAGATTTTTGGCTTCTCCCCAAGTTCCATCGCCTTGTTTTTCAGAGACATAAATATCCAGACCTCCGTAACCGCCTCTTCTGTCGGAAGTGAAGTACAAATAATGACCATCGGCAGAAACAGAAGCGTGAGTTTCACGTTTTTTAGAATTAATCGTTTTGTCCAATAAGACCGGATTTGTCCATTTATCTCCCTGAAGTTGTGAATAATAAAGATTCCCGCTGTTTTTTTTGTCGGATATATATAAATAAAGTTCTTGTCCGTCAACGCTCAGACCACTTGTAGCAACGTGAGTCATAGGTAAATTTATGTTCTGAGGCAGAGGTTCGGGTTTTGTCCAGTAGCCATGTGTTTTGTCATATTTGTAAATATTTTCGTAAAAATCACCTTCAATAGTTTTTTCTTTATTCAAATCGCCTCTTTTAGAAGTAAAATAAAGAAAGTTTTCGTCAGCCGAAATAACTGGTGTGTGCTCAGAAAAACTTGTATTTATTATTCCCAACCTTGTTACAACCAATGGTTTTGGATTGTTAAACAGTTCCTGAGCCGATTTAGTTAATTCAATTTGCTCATAAAGAATTTTCAGCAATTTTTTGTTTTTAATCATAGGTCTGAGTTCCAAAAACATTTTTTCAGCCATATCAAACTGATAACTCATAAAATAAGCTCTACCCAAAAAATAATACGCATCTATCAGATTGACTTCATTTCCTTTTGGATTTGCCTTGTAATATTCAAGTACTTTTTCTAAAATAGGAACAGCTTTATATTTTTCGGGTGAATGCATATAGCAATAACCAAGCTGAAACTGAATTTCATAATTATCAGGATTAGTAATAATAAGTTTTTCAAATAATTCAATCGCTGCTTCACACTGATCCAGATTGAGGTAATCCATTGCCTGATAAAATGTTTGTTTTTCTTCTTTATCTGATATTTTTTCAATTTCTTGAGAATACAGATTTTTAGAAAAAAACAATAAAATAGAAAAAACCGAAAGTAGGAAAATTTTATTCATAAATGATAATTGTTACTCATTTTAGTTTTTTAATCAAAAAAAATAAAATTTAGTTGTTTTATATTGTATAATGTCTGTTGAAGTCAGCTAAATACACATAATTTCAAAAATTAAGCCAAGTATTGTTAATTTTGAACAAATTTTGACTAATTATTACAGCATTACAAATAGTTATGTTTAATAATTTTAAAATTATAAATAAACAATCGAATTGTGTTTGTAAAATAAATTTTAAATAAATTTTAATCCATTTTTCAGGTTTTTTTATTTTTGCAAATCTAGAAAATTTTCAATTATGGACAAAATACACAAAATAACACCTGAAAAAATTGATTTTAACACAATAAATCAACTTATAGAAAAAAATTTAAAGTTGGAATTATCAGAAGAATCAAAAAACAGAATCGAAAAATGCAGAAATTATTTAGATGAAAAAATGAAAAACCAGAAAGAACCGATTTATGGAATTTCGACCGGTTTTGGAGCACTTCATAGTCATACCATTTCTTCGAATCAACTTGAAAGTTTACAAAAAAATTTGGTAATGTCTCATGCTTGCGGAACAGGTGACGAAGTTTCAAGTGAACTCGTAAAATTGATGATGTTTCTGAAAATTCACGCTTTATCACTTGGACATTCAGGCGTTCAGATATCGACAGTCGAAAGAATTATTGAAATGTACAACAATGATATAATCCCAGTAGTCTTTAAATTCGGTTCTCTTGGTGCATCAGGCGATTTGGCTCCACTGGCACATTTATTTCTGCCGCTGATAGGAGAGGGAGAAGTATATTTTAAAGGGAAAAAAGTAAGTTCAACCGAAGTTCTCGAAAAAATGAAATGGAAACCTCTTAAATTGAAATCAAAAGAAGGTCTTGCATTGCTAAACGGAACCCAATTTATGCTTGCACACGGAGTATTGGCTGTTTTAAATGCAATGAGGATTTCAAAATTAGCAGATATAATTGCGGCTGTTTCATTAGATGCTTTTGACGGAAGATTAGACCCGTTTTTTGAAAATATTCAGACAATCAGACCGCATCAGGGGCAAATTGAAACCGGTAAAGTTTTCAGAGACATTCTTAAAGGCAGTGAATTGATAAACAGATACAAAAGACACGTTCAGGATCCATATTCATTCAGATGTATTCCGCAAGTACACGGTGCTACAAAAGACACGATTAGATATGTCGAAACAGTTTTGCTGACCGAAATGAACTCCGTAACCGATAATCCTACAATTTTCTCGGACAGTGACCAGATAATTTCGGGTGGTAATTTCCACGGACAGCCACTTGCTTTGGCTTTTGACTTTTTGGCTATTGCAATTGCAGAATTGGGTAGCATTTCTGAACGCAGAGTTTACAGATTGATCTCAGGCTGGCGGGATTTACCGGAGTTTTTGGTCGCAAATCCCGGATTAAATTCGGGTTTTATGATACCGCAATACACTGCTGCATCAATTGTTAGTAAAAATAAACAACTATGTACTCCTTCGTCAGTAGATTCAATTCCTTCGTCAAATGAACAGGAAGACCACGTTAGTATGGGAGCAAATGCTGCAACAAAACTCATAGAAGTTGTGGAAAATGTTTACAAAATTATT
The DNA here is from genome assembly GCA_020722645.1 of Acetofilamentum sp. Taxonomy (GTDB): domain Bacteria; phylum Bacteroidota; class Bacteroidia; order Bacteroidales; family JAFGUD01; genus JAFGUD01. The sequence goes on from DYKL01000110.1 coordinate 5,301, forward strand.
GCTATAGAATTGTTTAATGCCGCTCAGGCTTTGGAATTCAGAAAACCTTTTAAAACATCACCGTTTTTGGAAAAATTTATTGCCAAATACCGTAAAATAGTTGATTACATTGAAGACGATAAAATTTTGTACAAAGAAATTGATAAATCAGTTGAGTTTATAAAAAAATATGAGTTTTGAAAATTGCAATTTTTATAAAGCGAATTAAGAATGCGAATTAAGAGTTAAAATTGTTCTAAAAATTATTTTTATTATTTTGTTGAAAATCAGCAAAATAAATGACTAAAAATTTGGTTAATTGCTTGAAATTCAGTATTTTACAGGATTTTTAACAATAAATAAAAATCGCAAATGTCTGAAAATAAGCAAATCAGCCTAATTGCTATTTGTTTGAAAATCAGCAAGTTATATAAATTAGAATTAAAATATTATAATGAACGTTTTACAAACAATAAAAATCCAAAATTCACAGATATAGAGGCTATTACAATATATTTATTTGCATTGAAACAACATAAGTTTTTTGAAATAAAACAAATTTATCGTTTTGCTATAGATTATTTATTATCTTGGTTTCCTGATTTGCCTTCATATAAGGCATTTAACACCAGATTAAATAAATTATCTTCATTTCTTTGCATCAGTCAGGTATTTTCACATGACTGAATTTCAGATGTATAAGTATAGACATACGGATATAAGGATAATGCTGAAAATATATTTTTTTTACACATCTCTAATTCTAAAAATATGCAATACGAAGATAATCCTAAAAGTATTAAATATTATGTCAAAAGATACCTATACGAGAACAAAGAATTATTTGTCGGTAAAAAAGTTGTCGATTTCCCTGCCGGAAATGGAGTTACTTCTAAAATTTTGAGAGAAATCGGAGCGATTCCTATTCCTATGGACTTGTTTCCTGAATACTTCCAAATAGAAGGAATAAAATGTGAAAGAGCCAATATAAAAAACGGACTCCCAATCAACGAAAAGTCAATAGATGCTTTAATTTGTCAGGAAGGAATTGAACATTTCAGCGACCAGTACGAAGCTCTGAAAGAATTTAACAGGGTTTTAAAAAATGAGGGTATTTTGCTGATTACTACTCCAAATTATTCAAATCTTCGAGCCAGAATAAGTTATCTACTATCGGAAAGTGAACGGTTTAATTCTAAAATGCCTCCTAATGAACTTGACAGTATTTGGATGTCGAAACAGGAAATTACTGATGAAATATATTTTGGACATATTTTTTTGATTGGAATTCAAAAATTAAGAGTGTTAGCTAAATTGTCAGGATTTAGAATAAAAAAATATCATTTTACAAGAGTCAGATTTACTGCTCTTTTATTTTTTCCATTTTTATATCCTTTCATATATTTATCAAACCGTATAGCATACAATAGAAATATGAAAAAAAACAAAGACTATGATTATGAAACAAAAAAAAGCATTTATGGCGAAATTTTCAGATTATCTGTTAGTCCTAAAATATTAGTTGGAAGAAATTTAATGGTTGAATTTGTTAAAGAACAAGATTTTGTGAACGTTGTACAAAAACTTAGAACAAAACAAAAAAATTTTGGAATAACATAATAATTTTGGTTTGGCTTATCTTATTTTTAATTTTTTTAACGACTTTTTGATACCGGATTTTATAATTTATCTTTAAAATCTTAACAAAAAAGCTAATAAAAAATTTATTTTTAAGAAAAATAATATACATTTGTTTATCTCAATAATAAGTTAATTTTTCAATTAAAGTCATCCTGAGTGATAACGAAGGAAGCAACTTATTGATTTTCAATTATTTACTAATTTTTATTTTATCGAACATAGTTTGCTGAATATCAGACAGTTAATCCTATATGCAACGAACTATTATTGAAATTACTAATACCTTAAATCCGCAAGTCTTTTCGTAAGTGGTTGCAGGTAGATACTTACAGTACAGGCACCTGCAACATGCAGTTTGCATCAGTCAGGTGCCTGTACTGTAAGTATCTCACCTGACTGAATTTCAGATATATAAGTATAGACTTACGGATTTAAGGTAATAATAAAATTGTTAGAAAGAAGAATAATCCAAAAGAATTTATGAAACAAAATATCAAACACATATTTCAAAGTTTCTCTTTTTCGTTGTGGCTAAGTTTTTTTGTTTTTATATTGATTGTAATTGAGTCAGGATTCGACCTGCCTTTATGGTTTACAAAAACTATTAAAGTATTGTCAATTATTACATTATTTATAGGTGTTATAATAATTATAAGCCGCTATTTAAGAGGTAATAAAATTCCTTCTTTTAAAGTATTTGATATAGATGCTTTGTTTGTTTTGTTTTTATTAACTATGTCGGTTATCAGAAGCGAAGGTATTGAATTTTATCCGCTGGAATTTCTTGAAAAGGATGTTTGGCTTAAAATTGCGATTATTTTTTTATTTTTTCGTGAATTATTTACTTTAAAGTTTAATTTTAAGTACACTAAAATAAATCCTGCTCAACTTTTCGTTTTTAGTTTTTTTGTTATTATCATTCTTGGCAGTTTATTACTGCTGCTGCCAAGTGCAACAAACGAAAAAATATCATATATTGACGCTTTGTTTACCTCAACAAGTGCAGTTTGCGTTACAGGACTTGCAGTTGTAGATACTGCTACATTCTATACTCCCTTTGGTCAGGGAATTATCCTCTTGCTGATACAAATTGGCGGTTTGGGAATTATGACTTTTGTGAGTTATTTCAGCTATTTTTTTATGGGTAGCGCAAGTTACGGAAATCAAATGATTTTGAGCGAGTTGACTAATAACGAAAAATTAGGCGAAGTTTTTAACACACTCAAAAATATCATTATTGTAACATTTACTTTTGAATTTTTAGGGGCTGTTTTAATTTATTACAGCATTGATAATGAAATAATAAATGATTTTGGCGACAAAGTGTTTTTTTCTGTTTTCCATTCTGTTTCAGCATTCTGCAATGCCGGTTTTTCTTTATTATCCAATAGTTTATATGAAAACGTATTCAGATTTAATTATTTCTTACATATTATTGTTGCTTTTTTAATAATTTTGGGCGGATTAGGTTTCCCGATTATTTTTAATCTTTGGAGATTTTTAAAGAATAAAATATCCAATTTGTTCAAAATAATATTTTTTAAAAAACGAGATACTCATTTACCCTGGGTTTTAAATCTTAATTCAAAACTAATTTTATCAACCACTTTTATTCTGATTTTATTCGGAATGATTCTAATTTTAATTTTTGAATACAACAATACTCTTTCTGAACATAGTTTTTTCGGAAAAATAGTTACATCTTTTTTTGGCTCTGTAACAACCCGAACTGCCGGTTTTAATACAGTAGATATGTCTGCACTGACCTTACCTACAACTTTAATAATAATTGTATTGATGTGGATTGGAGCTTCGCCGGCTTCTACCGGTGGCGGGATAAAAACAAGTACATTTGCATTGGCATTTTTAAATATTGTCAGTCTGGCTAAAAGTAAAAACAGAATTGAGATATTTGGCAGAGAAATTTCGCAAATATCAATTAATAAGGCATTTACAATAATCTTTTTATCATTGTTGGTAATTTCATTTTCCGTTTTCGGATTAGTTTTAACTGATTCAGATAAGAATTTTGTTGATATATTTTTTGAATGTGTATCAGCTTTTGCTACTGTTGGTTTAAGTCGTGGAATTACAGCACAACTAAGCAATACCGGAAAAATAATAATTATTTTTACAATGTTCATTGGCAGAGTGAGTATGTTTTCCATATTAATTGCATTTATCAAAAAAATTAAACATAAAAAATATCGTTTTCCGACAGAAGAGATATTAATAAATTAAAAAATTTATCTTATGAAATATATAATTATAGGATTAGGACAATTTGGTGCTTCACTGGCAAAAAAATTAACACTTCTGGGACACGAAGTAATCGGCGTTGATAAAAATATGGACATGGTTGAAAGAGTAAAAGAGCATATAACACACGCAATTTGCCTGAACAGCAAAGACCCCGAAGCCGTTAAGAGTTTACCCGTAAAAGATACAGACACTGTCGTTGTTTGTATAGGCGAAAACGAAGGCGAAAACATAATGACATCGGCATTGCTGAAAAAAATGAATGCTAAAAGAATAATAAGTCGTTCTGTTTCACCTTTGCAAGAAAATGTGCTGGAAGCAATGGGTATAACTGAATTTGTGAAACCGGAAATTGAAACAGCTGAACGATGGGCGTTTAAATTATCTACCAAGGGATTTGTAAACCTGTTTGAAATTACAAACGACCATAGTATCGTTGAAATTATTACTCCGAAAAAATTTGTCGGACAAACAATCTCACAAATCGGGTTTAATAAAAATCACAACATTATTGTTCTAACAAAATTAAAAAAAGTGGAAGAAAAAAATCTTATAGGAGTTTCATCTACAAAATTAAAAGCAGGTGAAATTGTAACTGCAAATACAATATTAAACGAAAACGAAATTATAGTTATTTACGGTCATAAAGAAGATATTAAAAAAATGCTAACAGATAATGATAAATAAATAAACGTTCTATTCCGCAATATTAACCTGAATTATTCATAAAAATTATAAAAATTTTGGCTCTTTTATGAAAAATTGTTGGTAAAATTTGACATTTTTGGC
>DYKL01000111.1 GCA_020722645.1 Acetofilamentum sp.
GAATGAAGAATAACGAATGAAGAATAACGAATGAAGAATAACGAATGAAGAATAACGAATAACGAATAACGAATAACGAATAACGAATAACGAATAACGAATAACGAATGAAGTAATGCAACAATGAAACAATGAAACAATGAAGCAATGCAACAATGAAACAATGCAACAATGAAGCAATGAAACAATGCAACAATGCAACAATGAAGCAATGAAACAATGAAACAATGAAACAATGCAACAATGAAGCAATGCAACAATGAAGCAATGAAACAATGAAGCAATGAAACAATGTAACAATAGCAATGAAATATGCAAATACTAAATACTGAAATAAAGCCGGGTAAAGAATATGTCCTGAATATGGATATCGCAAGACTTCACACACATACTAAGATTGAAGTGCCCGTTATAATAAATAAGGCAAAAGAAGATGGTCCGATAATTTTATTTTCAGCCGGAATACACGGAGATGAAATAAACGGAATTGAGATTGTACGACAAATTATAACAAAAAAATACAATAAACCGCAAAGGGGTTGTGTAATTTGCCTGCCGTTATTAAACGTATTTGGTTTTTTGAATCAAAGCCGTGAATTTCCTGATGGTCGTGATTTGAACAGAGTTTTTCCGGGTTCAAAATCCGGTTCGCTTGCAAGCCGTTTTGCTTATTTTTTAATGCACGAGATAGTTCCTTTTGTTGATATTTGCATTGATTTTCACACTGGCGGTGCAGATAGATTTAATATAACTCAACTTAGAATAAATGAAGGTGATGAAGAACTTCTAAATTTGGCAAAACAATTCGGAACAAAGTTTATAAAACTCGGTAACGGTCAGGATAGCACTTTTAGAGCAGCTGCTTCAAAAATCGGTAAAAAAGTAATTCTTTTTGAAGGCGGAAAATCATTATATCTGAGTAGAAGCGTTACTGAAAGCGGCTTGCGTGGAGCAGTACGAATTATGCATCATTTAAAAATAAGGGATTTCAGCAGTGAAATAGAGACATACAACATACCCGATTCTTCTGTAATAATCAAAGATTCTACTTGGATAAGAGCCAAACATTCAGGCATATTCAGATTATATGCAAGTATAGGCACTTATGTCAAAAATGGAGATGTACTCGGCTCAATTTCTGACCCTTTCGGTAGTTTTGAAAAACCTGTCAAAGCGATATCCGACGGTTATGTGATAAGTTCAAACCATTCTCCTATTGTAAATCAGGGAGATGCGTTAATTCATCTGACAAAATAATCAGTAAATCAAAACAAACGCCGCCCAGGCATAAGCTCCTCCTTTTACATGGCGGTACTCTTCTTTTAAATCATTCTGAGCTTTATCAAAAGCCTGATTTATTTCCAATCCGTTTTGAAGGTTTTCGTAAAATTTAACCATCATTTTTTGAGTTTGTTCATCAGGAACTTCCCAAAGTGAAATAATCATATAATCTACACCTGCCATTTTTAAAGCTCTTTGCAAACCATAAACTCCTTCTGACCCCCTGACATCTCCAAGTCCTGTTTGACAAGCCGACAGCACAACTAATTTTGCATTATCCATCAGAACTCTTGATATTTCTTCGGCTGTCAAAATTCCGTCATCTACACCGGTTACTTTGTTTGTCCCTTCCCAAGTCCAATTTGACCCTGCAAAAGCCAAGCCTGACCTTTCCATAGGATTTCGGGAATGCTGGAATTTTAATTCTTCCATTCCTCTTAACAATTCATTGCCCGGAGAACCAACTTCGGGAAAATAAAATCCGTGAGTAGCAATGTGAACTATCGTAGGCGATTTGTATTTGTAATTTTTGAATGCTTCTTCGGTTGCGTTAAGCCCTTCAAATATTTGAGTATTGATTTTTTGTTTTTGAATAACACTGTCAATCTTAATTACTTCTTGTTTTGTGCCGTCTAAATAACTGAAAGTCTGTGAATAACCGCCTCTGTTTTCATTAATTGCATTTTCTAATTCATAATTGCGTTCAGGTAGATAAGTATTTTCTGTGTGATATTCAGCTACTGAATTTTTCCATAAATTTGTATCAGGATTATAATTTATTCCACCGAAAAGCACCATATTTTCTATATCTTTCAGGTACATATTACAGGTTAACAAAAGATTTGATGTTGAGCTCAGATAGATAATTTCGTGTAAATCAGAAAGCATATTACCGTTGGTGTTTATAAGGGCTTTATAAGATATTCTGTTTAAGAGACCGGAAGGTGAAAGATAAATGGTTTTGAAATTTTTTGTCTCATTTTCAATAGGTTTCCAAGTTAATTCGTATAATTTTTTACTTTGTTCCGAAGATTTGTCATAAAGTGATTTTACAAATGTATAATCGTCAATTTCAGCGTTTGGCTTAGTCAGTATTTTTTTTAAATCTTTTTCTTCGCACAGATAAATCATTTTTGGAAATTGCATTTCTTTTGAAATCAGCAAAGCACAATAGAGAATGCTGTCTGTCAGTTCCGCATTTTTATTAAAGTATTTAAAATCAATGAATTCAATAGCTATTTCATCTGCTTCTAATTTTTTCTGAACGTTTTGCCAGTTCATTTTGTCAAAGGTCAGATAGTTTTTTAGAACAGCTGATGAAAATAGTTCTTTTTCCTGAGTATTTGTAATTTGGTACAAGCTGTCAATGTCTAAAAATCTTTCTTCAATAGGAATTAATCGCAATTTTGACAAAAGTTGAGTATTTTCGACCCAATCATTATATTTTTTAATCAGTTTTTCGTCGTTACTTTGCAAAATTGCATTTTTCATAGCAAGGTTCGAGCGTAATAAAAGCCCTTTTAAAAGGAGTGAATTATTATAACAATTTGAGGCAAATTCAGCATTATCTTTGATAATCATAAAATAGAACGAATGCAGGTTATGATAATAGTTTATTATGCTGTTAATAAACATTTCTCTTTCTGATGAACTCATAAAAGTACCGCTGTTAATTACCTGTTGGTCAATGTTTTGGTTTATTTCGAGGTAATATTTTATCGCTTTTTCTTTGTTTCCGGTTCTATTGTAATAAATTGCAAGGCTGTTACTGCTGATTGCATAATCAGGGTGAAACTTACCTAATAATTTTTTGTCAATTTCATTTGCTTCTAATAAAAGTTTTTCTGCTTTTACGAAATTTTCTGTTTTAAAGTATAATTCGGCAAGATTCTGAAGTAAACCGGCTCTGTTTTTATTCTGTTTTCCCAAGCTTAGTTCATTGATTAGCAATGCTTCTGTAAATAAACTCTCTGCTTTTGAATAATCTTTCATTTGATAATAGAGCATTCCTAAATCGCTGCAACTGTAAGCATATTCCGGATTTTCTTTACCGTAAATTTTTTCTCTGACGTTTTTTGCTTCAATCAAAAGCGGTTCTGCTTTTTCAAACAAAAAAACCGATTCATAAAAAGAACCAAGATTATTACAACTTAGAGCATATTCAGAATGTTTGGTTCCGTATATTTTTTCGTTGATTTTTTTACCTTCGTTAAGAAGTTTTTCTGCATTAGCAAAATTGCCCATTAATGAGTATAATTTACCAAGATTATTACAAATTTTTGCGTATTCAGGGCTTTCAGTTCCCTTAATTTTTTCAAAAACCGCTTTTGACAATAAATAATATTTTTCTGCATCAGCATAATTTCCTGTTGTTTTATAAAACAGAGCAATGTTATTGCAACTTACAGCATAGTAATAATGGTTTTTCCCGTAAATTTTTTCAATTATACTCATTGATTCTTTGTAATAAATTTCAGCTTTTTTATACAAACCGATTGTGCTGTATATGCCTGCTAAGTTATTGCAACAGTTTGAGTAATCAGCGTTATTTTTACCCTTGATTTTTTCGGTGATATTCAAAGATTCCAGAAATAATTTTTCTGCTTCGAGATAATCGGCTGAGTAGTATTTTAAAATTGCTAATTCATTGCAGGATAAGACATAATCTAAGTTGTCTTTCCCAAAATTTTTTTCGATAATTTGTTTTGATTCACTTAGTAAAGCATTTGATTTTTCATAATCGTTTATTTCTCTGTAAATAATACCTAATTGTTTTGCAGCATCGGAATATTTTAAACTTTCTTTGCCGTATTTTTTTTCTGTATTTTCTTTATATTTTATAAAATAAGTTATCGCTTCTTCAAATTTGTATAAATTTTTATATAAAAAACCAATTTTGCTTAAAAAGTCAAAATACCATTCGTTTTCGTAATAATTTTCATAATTTTCAAATATTGTTATACCTTCTTTGTAATATTCAATAGCTTTTTCGTAATTGTTTATATATTCGAAACTTACAGCAGTATAAAGAAGGTATTTCGTGTAAACTGTAGTGTCATTTTTTTCATTTTCGGAAAATGTTTTCAGCAAGTTTTCAAATTCAGTTGCAGCATTATTATAATCTCCATTCGAAAAATAATTTATCGCTTTATCTATGTCCTGACAAAAAATATTAAAACTTGCTATTAAAAAAGGTACAAAAAATATTATTCTTTTCATCGTTTTAGTTTTAATAATTTATATTTTCAAAAATAAATAATTTCTGTAATTAAATAACATCAATTTTGACGAAAATTACTTTTTATATTAAATGCTTTGTGTGAAGGTTTTATTTTAAACAGATTTTAAATGTGAGATATTAATTTAATTTGTTAAAAATAATTTTTTAATGGTAATTTTTTGTGTTGATATTTAAGAAGTTAACTCTTGTGAATTTTTGTTTTGACATTTATTTAACTAAATCAGAAATCGAAAAACATAAAATAAGAAAAAAACATTTGTTTATTAAAAAAAAAAATAAATATCTTTGCAACACTCAAAATTTTAGCTATTAATAAAAAAATAGAAGAAGAAATTAAAAAAACTATTAGAAATGCAAAACAAAGGAGCAATTAGGCTACTAATAATTATTTTATTATTAGTAACTCTTTACCAATTATCATTTACATTTTTTGTTTTAGATGCAAAAAATGACGCAAAAGAATACGCAAAAGGTGATTTCAGAAAAGAAGCATTTTATCTTGACTCAATGTCAAATCAGGTAGTGTATAATTTTGTATGGATTAAAAAATACACTTTACGTGAATGTCAGGAAAGACAAATAAATTTTGGGCTTGACCTTCAAGGCGGTATGAATGTTGTTTTACAGGTCTCTGTTCCAAGTTTGATTAAAGAACTTTCAAATAACAGCGAAGACCCTGTTTTTAATAAAGCATTCGATTTAGCAAAAGAAGAATCTTTAACAAGTTCGGAAGATTTTATAACCCTGTTTTACGAGCACTATAAAAAAGTGGCTCCAAAAGATTATAAATTAGCTGCAGTTTTTGCCTCTGCACCTCAATTAAGAGGACAAATCGAACTTTCATTTACTGATGATCAAGTTATTGAACTGTTAAGAAATGAAACTACTGCCTCTATTGACAATTCTTTCAATATTTTAAGAACCCGTATTGACCGGTTTGGTGTTACTCAACCTGTTATTCAACAGCTCGAAGGTCAGTATGGTCGTATTTTGATTGAATTACCCGGTGTTAAAGACGAAGAACGCGTTCGTAAACTTTTACAACAAAGTGCTTCTTTGGATTTTTACTTAACTTATGAAGCTACTGAAATATGGAAAGTTCTTGAAGATATTGACGATAAACTTGCAAAAATTGAAAAATCTAACAAACCTCAGGATACTACAAGTTTATTAGATTTACAAGATACTATATCACCTCAAGATACAAATTCATCATTATTAACTGATTTGAATTCTGATACAACTAAATTGCAACTTGATGATTCTACTGAATTGAATTTATCAAAAGAAGAGTTTTTGACAGAACATCCTTTCTTAGGCAGAATTTATCCTGCTATGGATAACAATGGTCAATTGTTTCCCGGACCGGTTGTTGGTTACGTTTCAAGTGCAGATACAAGTGCTATTAACAAATATTTGGCTATGCCCGAAGTTCTGGCTCTTATGCCCCGCGACTTAAAATTAGCTTGGTCAGTAAAACCAAATGAATTTATCACACAAGGTGTCTATTATAATTTAATTGCATTAAAAACCACTGCCGAAGGAACTTCTCAGTTAGGCGGAAATGTTATTGTTAATGCAAGACATAATTTGAATCCTACGCGAGGCGGAGCAGAAGTTACAATGGTTATGAACGCAAGTGCTGCTAAAATTTGGGCTGATTTAACCGGACAAAACATCGGTAAATCAATAGCTATTGTGCTTGACGGTCAGGTTTATTCTTATCCTACTGTTAATGGCGAAATCACTGGCGGTGTTTCTCAGATTACAGGAAATTTTTCAATTGATGAAGCTCAGGACTTGGCAAATGTTCTTAAATCAGGTAAATTACCCGTTAAAATTAATATTGCAGAATTAAATCACGTTGGACCTTCTTTGGGTAAAGCATCTATTAATGCTGGTCTTCTTTCGTTCTTGATTGCTTTCCTTGTAGTATTACTTTATATGATTATATTCTACAACAAGGGAGGTTTAGTTGCAAATATTGCACTTTGGGGTAACGTGTTTTTTATAATAGGTGTTTTAGCTTCTCTTGGGGCTGTGCTTACTTTACCCGGTATTGCAGGTATAGTTTTAACTCTGGGGATGGCAGTAGATGCTAATGTTATCATTTACGAAAGAATAAAAGAGGAACTCAGAGCCGGTAAAGCTGTCAAAAAAGCAATTGCTGACGGATTCTCAAACTCTTATTCTGCTATTATAGACGCTAATGTTACAACTTTACTTACCGGTATTGTGCTTTATATTTTCGGACACGGACCTATTCAAGGGTTTGCTACTACTCTTATAATTGGTATTTTTACTTCTTTATTCTCTGCAATTTTTATTTCTAGGTTAGTTTTTGAAGGCTTTTTGAAAAAAGACAAACCTGTCAAATTTGGTTTTAAATGGAGTGAAAATTTACTTGCAAATACAAAAATCAATTTTATTGCTAAAAGAAAAACTTTTTATATAATTTCTGCTGCCGTAATTATTCTTAGTATTGGTTCGCTGTTTGTCAGAGGATTAGATTTAGGTGTAGATTTTGTCGGAGGTAGAACCTATATTGTTAAGTTCGAAAACAGTGTTAATTCAGTTGAAATTGCTACTTTGTTAGAAAAAGAATTAGGTACTTTACCCGAAGTTAAAACTTATGGTTCAAATAATCAGGTAAAAATTACTACAAAATATGAAATAAACAGCGAAGACCCCGATATTGACAACATTATTATGAATAAAATTTATACAGGGTTGAAACCTATTATTGGAGATAATGTTACATCAGAGAATTTTAAACTGAATTTTGTTCAATCTTCACAAAAAGTAGGTCCAACAATTGCAAGTGATATTAAACGTGCTGCGTTATATTCTATTGCTCTTGCTCTGTTGTTTATTTTCTTATATATTTTTATTAGATTTAAAAACTGGCAATACGGACTTGGTGCTACAATTGCATTAACACACGATGCTATAATTGTACTTGGTGTTTTTTCTCTATTTCATAAAATATTACCTTTCTCATTAGAAATTGATCAGGCATTTATTGCTGCTATTTTAACGGTCATTGGGTATTCTGTTAATGATACCGTAATTGTATTTGACAGAATTAGAGAATATATGAATTTGCACCCTAAAAGAGATCGCGGCGAAAATATTAACTTAGCTATTAACAGCACTTTAACACGTACTTTGAATACTTCACTTACAACATTTTTTGTAATATTTGTAATCTTTTTATTCGGTGGTGCTGTAATTAAAGGTTTTGTATTCGCTTTATTGGTCGGTGTTGTTGTTGGTACTTATTCTTCAATTTTTGTTGCATCTAATTTAACTTATGATACTATAAGAAAAAATTTGACAAAAGAAGAAAAAGAAATTAAAGTCGTTGAACAAAAACAAAAAGAAGTTCAGGAGCAAAATATTCAATCTTTAAAAGAAGAAACAGAAGAAGAAAGAATTAAACGTTTGGAAGAAAAAAGAAGAAGAGATGAAAGACGTAAAGCTCAAAAACGCAAAAAAAATAAAAATAAGTAATTTATAATTAAAGCCCTATCTTTCAGGGCTTTTTTGTTTTTTTATGAAAACTATATCTGTTACAACATTAGGATGTAAACTAAATTTTTCGGAATCAAGTTCAATTGTCAGAGAATTTGTACAAAACGGTTTTAAAAAGGTTGCTTTTGGTAAGCAATCTGATGTAACGATAATAAATACTTGTTATGTTACTGCACAAGCTGAAAAAAAATCAAAATTTGCAGTAAAAAAGGCGAAAAAGGTTTCTCCAAACGGTAAAATTATTGTCATCGGTTGTGCCGCCCAGTTAAACCCCGAAAAATTTGTTAAATATGACGGTGTTGATTTTGTTGCCGGCACAAATTTTAAATTCGATATTTTTAATATTCTTCAATGTAACAACGAACAAAAAATCTTTCATTCTGATGTAAATGAAATTGAAAATTGCGATGAAGCATATTCAATAAGCGAAAGGACTCGCTCTTTTCTGAAAATCCAAGATGGTTGTGATTATCATTGCACTTACTGCGCTGTTCCCTTAGCTCGTGGGAAAAGCAGAAATATTTCAATTGAAGAGGCAGTAAAAAATGCAAATATTATCGCTCAAAAAGGTATCAAAGAAATTGTGCTTACAGGAGTAAATATTGGTGATTTCGGAAAAACAACCGGTGAAAATTTTTTTCAGCTAATTCAAGAGTTAGACAAAGTAGAAGGTATTGAAAGATATCGAATTTCATCAATAGAACCTAATTTATTGACAGATGAAATTATTGAATTTGTTGCTAATTCCAAAAAATTTATGCCACATTTTCATATCCCGCTTCAAAGTGGTTCTGACGATGTACTCAAACAAATGCACAGAAGATACAATACCAATCTTTTTTGTCAGCGGATTTTTAAAATCAAAGAGTTAATACCCGATGCTTTTCTGGGTATTGATGTCATTGTTGGTTTTCCAACCGAAACTGAACAGAATTTTAATGAAACATTTAATTTGTTGAACGATTTGCCTGTTTCATATTTACATATCTTTCCATATTCTGCAAGACCCGGAACTGCTGCATCTGCAATTAAAGAATCTGTTCCTTCTGAAATAATAAAAAATAGAGAAATCAAATTAAGCGAGTTGTCTGATTTAAAATCATATATTTTTCATAAACAATTTGTCGGAACAACTCAAAGTGTTTTGTTTGAAAAAATTGAAAGTGATAAAAAAATATTAGGTTACTCTTCTAATTATATTCGCGTTTCAGTAGAAAGTAACAATGACATTCGAAATAAAATTTGTAATGTCAAAATTTTGAATTTTGAAAATAATATTATGAATGGAATAGTGTTAATTTAAAAGCGTAAAATAGGTCTTGGTTTAAAACCGTTGTCATTTCAGGTGTTTTCCACCATTGCCGTCAAGTTAAGGTCTAATTAACTTATAATAAACATGTTACATACATACCACACCCTAATTAAGGGTGTATGGTATTTTGGAAAGTTTAGTTTACATATCTGTAATTTAATGCTAACTATCTGTGTGATAATTAGCAAGTTAATAATTATTTGTTTATATCAAAGAACCATAACAAAGATAAATAAAACTGCAAAACAAACAAAGTATTTAACAAAATTTTATAATATTTTTTATTATCATATTTCTCTTTACAGATATATGATAACATTAAACAAAAAATTTGCCTCAATCATGTGTTTTTTCACCTGATATAAAATAACAATAGTTCGGCATATTTCATAGTAATTTGTTAATATTCAGCGAATTATGTTTATGCGAGTAACAAATTGGTAAATAATTGAAAATCAATAATTTGCTTCCTTCGTTATCACTCAGGATGACGCTGATTGAAAAATTAACGAATTATTGAAATAAAACATAACAAGTTAATTTTCAACACGGATTTTCACGGAAAAGAAACATACGTAAATTTAGGAATAAGTAGCCCCT
>DYKL01000112.1 GCA_020722645.1 Acetofilamentum sp.
TTGATGTTCTTGGCTTTTATTAAATCCACCAACAATTTCTCATATAAGAGCCAAATTTTACAATAGTTATCAAATCAGTAAAAAAGGTTTCGAACAATAGTAATTGTATATCCGAGAAAATGAAAAAAATCGTATTAGTCTGATAATCAGATATTATAAAGAACAAAAAAGTTTTATTTTTTTGTCTGATATTTATCGGTTTGCGTATTAAAAACAATAGATCGGTATATTTTGAAGTAATTCGTTAATATTCAGCAAATTGATTTTGTACGTGTAACAAATTAGTAATTGATTGAAAATCAATAATTTGCTTCCTTCGTTATTACTCAGGATGACGCTAATTGAAAAATTAACGAATTATTGTTAAAAATATAGTTTATCATTTAATCAAGTAAATAAAGATTAAAATTGCAAAATTCAGTTTTGAATTTATAGATATTTTTTTACTTTTGATGAAAAAAAAATTAACCCTTTAAAATATATTAATATGGAAAAACGTAAATCTGCTTCTGACTTGTTTATGGAACAACAAGCTATTTCTTACGAAGAAGAATCTAAGAAAGAAGAAATCCAGATGCAAACAAAATCTCCAAGCAATATGCCGCCTGCACCGCAACAATACAAGACAAAAAGCCGTAAACTGAATTTTGTGGACATAAAATCTTCCGAAGAAATGCAATTAGAAAAAGAACCGATTAAGGTTAAAATAACAGGTTTCGGTTTTTGGAAAAGAGTAATTGTACCGCCAAATGCTTATGTTGTTCATACACGAATAGGTAAACAAAAGCCTGTTACAATTGGTCTCGGCAATTCGTTCAGGTACAATCCGAATAAAGATGCATTTATGGTTATTCCGGCAGCTATGCAAACAATCGGTGTTGTTGCAAATTGCATAACAAAAGAAAAACAGGGTATTAATATTCTGGCATATCTGCAATGGCAAATTCAGGATTTTTCAATAGCATACAGAAAATTAGACTTTTCTGAAACTAATGACCCTTTGGGAATCGTAAATGCACAGCTTAGAGAACAGGCTGAAGCCGCTATAAAAGACAAAATCGCTACTATGAGTGTTGAAGAAGTTCTGACTGATAAAGCTCCTATTATTAACGAACTTACTCAAAGACTTAAAAAAGTTGCCGAAGGTCAAAATTCTGATGGTAATGAGATTAAAGAAGGTTTGGGAATTAAAATTATAACCGTTCAAATACGCGAAGCAATAGTAAGTTCCGAAACTCTTTGGACAGATTTGCAAAGTCCTTTTAGAAATGAACAAAGAAAAAAATCACGTTTCAGTTTTTTGGAAACTGAAAACGAAATAAAACAAAAAGAGTTTGATTCAAAGCTACTTATACAAACATCCCAGTCAAATACTGATTTGGAAATTGAACAAATTCAACAAAAGAAAAAAACCGAAGCCAATGAAATCAGAATAACAGAGGAAGCCACTCGTTTTGCAAGAGAGCAGGAAAACAGACAAAATATGATTACGCTTGAAGAGGCTACAAAATTGAAAGAGAAAGAATCAGAAGACAGAATTCTGGCAAAAGAAAACCAGATAAAATTCAATCGTAAAATCGAAGACCTTAATATTCAGGCTAAAATTGAAGAAGCCAATATGCAGTTTAAAGCTTCTCAAATTGAAAAGGAAACAATTATTGCAACTAAAGAAGCTGAATTAAGCATTTTGACTGAAAATCAAAAAAATGAATTCGAAAAACTGAAATACATTGCTCAAACTGAAAAAGAAAAATATGAAAACGAAAGTAAATTAGTTATCGAAAGAAACAAACGAGAACTTGAAATGAAATTTGAAGCACAAATGGTTGAAATTGAAAAACTTAGAATGGAAATTCAAAATCTTAAAAATGAAAAATCATTATTCTCTGAACTAATTGACACAATGCCTGAAATTGCAGCAGAATTGCCAAAAATTGAGCATCTTAAAATTTTTCAATCTAACGGCGACGACCCAATGATAAATTCACTTGCTTCATTCATTGAAAAAATAAAAACTCTGGCTGAAAATTTCGGAATTAAATTGCCTGTTACTGATGAAATATCTGAAGAATCTGAATAATCTGAAGATTATGCAAAAACTTGCAAATTATTTGTAAACAATGATTTAAGGAATTGATTCTGGTTAAAATAATTCTTTCAGCTTTTGACAACTGAAACGGCTTTTTTTCAGTTACTTTGCTAAGTAATTTAAACTTTACGTTTAGAAATAGAATTTTTTTTTGATAATTTTTTATAATTTTTTACTTTCGTCTTTTTGAATAGCCCAAAAATATGCATAATATTGATTTTAGTTTACCTTTTGAAGAGCCTGTATTAGTATTCGCAATAATCCTTTTTATAATACTTTTTGCTCCACTGTTGCTTAATAAACTTAAAATTCCGGCAATAATTGGACTAATTTTGGCAGGTGTTATAATCGGTCCCAATGGCTTCAATTTATTGGCAAGAAACTCAAGCATTGAGCTTTTTGGAACTGTCGGTATTCTATATATTATGTTTTTAGCAGGTTTGGAAATTGACCTGAACGAATTTAAAAGAAACAGAAAAAAAGGTGTAACTTTCGGCTTTATAACGGTATTGATACCTGTTGTAATCAGCTTGCCTGTGTTTTATTTCGGTTTCAAATACTCCTTAAATGCAGCAGTATTGATTTCTGCTATTTTGGTTTCTCATACTTTAATTACTTATCCTTTGGTCAGCAAATTGGGAATATCAAAAAATCTTGCCGTAAATATTTCAATTGCAGGGACTTTAATTGCAGATGTTACTGCACTTCTGATTTTGGCAGTAGATATCAATAATTTGAGCAGTGATATAGGTTTTTTTTTCTGGATAAGATTTTTTGTCTCTGTAATTGTGTTTTTTGTTATAGTTTTCTATCTGTTTCCATACATAACTCGTTTATTTTTCAAAAAATACAGCGATAACATAATGCAGTATATTTTTGTGCTTCTTTTAGTATTTCTTGCGGCATTTTTAGCAAAATCAGCAGGTTTAGAGCCAATTATCGGAGCTTTTATTGCCGGATTAGCACTCAACAGGTTTATTCCTCACACAAGTCCACTGATGACAAGGATAGAATTTATAGGTAATGCTATTTTTATACCTTTTTTCATAATCGGAGTCGGAATGCTCATAAATTACGAGATTATTTTCAAAAGTTTTGACGCTTTGATTATAATTTTGGTAATGTCTGTTATTGCGATAGGTTCAAAATATTTAGCCGCAATAATTACAAAAAAATTGTTTAAATTGTCTAAAAATCAGGGCTTGTTAATTTTTGGGTTAAGCAATTCCAGAGTTGCAGCAGCATTAGCTATTTCTCTGATTGGTTTTAATTTTATTCTGGGACAAACTGACGATGGACAAGTTATCAGGTTGTTAGATGAAAATATTTTTAACGCAGTTGTAATTTTGATTCTCATAACTTCAACAATAAGCTCATTCGCTACACAAAAAGCAGGGTTAAAAATTGCAAAAGATGACTTACAAAACACAATATTTGAAGATTATTTAGACACCGAAAATACACTTGTAGGGCTTGCAAACGAAGCAACTGTTGAAGATCTTATTGAGCTGTCTATTAGCACGATAAATAAAAAGAGAAGCAAAGAAATTTACGGACTTCATATTATAACTGCCGATAAAGAAAACAATGAAACAAAAAATAAAGCATTAAAATTAATAAATAATGCCGAAAAATATGCCGCTTCTGCTGACTTTAAACTTAATCCTCTTATTAGATACGATATTAACATTGCTTCGGGAATAATTAACACAATTAAAGAAAAAAATATCAAACATTTTTATATCGGTTTGCATAATAAAACGTCTTTGGTTGATACATTTTTCGGGAATTTAACGAATGAGTTACTTACAAAAAATAACAGCAGCATTTATATTTACAAATCTTGCCAACCTCTGAATACTATTAAAAAATATGTTCTTGTAATTCCTCCAAATGCCGAATTAGAATTAGGTTTTTGCGAATGGTACTACAGAATTGCACAAATTGCAGAAAATACGGGAAATAAATTCAACATTTTTGCCAATGATGAAACCTTAACTTACATCGAAAAATCAAAAATAAATTCTAAAAATTTTATTCTGTCCCTTTTCGAAAATTTTGATGATTTTCTTGTAATTTCAAGAGAAATTGTCGATAATACTATGTTAATAGTCAATCTTGCAAGAAAAGACGGTATTTCTTATAATCCTTTTATGGATAAAATTCCTGCTTTTTTACAAAAATACTTCAAAAATGTTAGTTTTATATTAGTTTATCCTAACAGAATCAATAACTATTCCGAAGGAACTAATCCTTATTCAAATCCTTCAATTGATACAAATTTTTTAAAATAAAAAATATAGACTTTTTAGCAAATTTTGATTTTTATGCATATATAATTTTGCCTTTGCTTATTTTTTGTGCAAGAGTATTCGACCAGTCGCTTGGCATTATCAGAATAATTCTTGCAACAAAAGGTTTGACGCTTCCGGCTTTTGTTTTCGGTTTTTTTGAATCTTTTGTCTGGCTTTTGGCTATCAGTCAGATTATGTCGCAAATTAACAATATTTTCTACTATTTTGTCTTTGCTGCCGGTTTTGCTTCCGGTAATGTTTTCGGAATATTTTTAGAAAAAAAATTGTCAATAGGTTATGTAATGGTACGTGTTATTTTTCAGAAAGATGGAGATGAATCTATAAAAATTCTGAGTGAAAACGGTTACAGACTTACAAAAGTTGATGCTCACGGTGTTTTTCAGCCTGTAAAAATGATTTTTTCTACTATTAAACGCAGCGAAATGAAAAAATTCGTTGATTTATTACTAATTAATAATCCGACAGCTTTTTATACTATCGAAGACGTTAAACAAGTCAAAGAAGGCTATCTGACTAAAAGAAAAAGAATTCTTAATCCTGCAAACTGATAATGATTCGTATTTTTAAAATATTGACCGGCTTTATGTTGGTTTTTTCTTTACTGATAAACGTTTTAGCTTGTAACAGCAGTTCTGAAAATCAAAACGGAATTTATGTATGGAATACAAACGTCAATTTGTGCAAAAAAGATTTTGATTTCTTTTATTCCAACGATATTTCAAATTTGTATATAAAATTTTTTGATGTAGTTTGGAGTAATTCGCCAAAAGCTGAGGCAATTGTCATTGTTTTAGGAAAAATACCGCAAAATTTTAATGTTGTCCCTTGCATTTACATTAAAAATGAAGTGTTTAAAAATGTAAACAAACCCGAAGCCGAAGAATTGGCTATTAATGTTTATAATAAAATTTTATCACTTTATGAAAAAAATTTCCCTGAACATCAACTAAAAGAAATACAGCTTGATTGCGACTGGTCTAAATCTACGGGTTATATGTATTTTTATTTTTTGGAACATTTCAATAAAATTTCAGACGATAATATAAAATTATCAGTTACTTTAAGGTTACATCAAATTAAATACAAAAAAACTACCGGTGTTCCTCCGGTGGACAAAGGTGTTCTGATGTATTACAATATGGGCGAAATAATAAATTACAACAAAACAAATTCAATTTTAAATAATAAAACCGGCAAAGAATATATTAATGATTTTTCGTCGTATCCTATCGAACTAAGTTTGGCTCTACCGCTTTATTCGTGGGCAGTTTGGTTTAAAAATGAATATTTTATAAACATTTTGTACGATATTAACGTTAATTCAATAGACACATTAAATTTTTTGGAAAAAATCGACAATAATTTATACAAAGTTATCAGAGATACGGTTATTGACAATAATTACCTCAGAACCGGCGAAACGATAAGACTTGAATTTATTGACCCCGACAGTTTGCTGGTGGCTAAACAAATTTGCAAGCCATTGTTAGAAAAAAATCACGAAATAATTTTATACAACTATAATTACAAATCAACAAATCTTCTTGAAAATGAAACACTTAAAAAAATTTTCGTTCATTTTTAAACTTGTAGTCGTCTGGTTTATTGCTATGTCTTGTATGTGGTTTCCTTATATGGACGAAGCAAGAGTTCAACTTTTTGACCCTTTGCTGGGAGTTCCGAAAAATTTGTGGCATTTTGGTTATACTATAAATCATTTAGGTGGCGAGCCTACAATCTACTCAAACTCTTTAAATATGATGTATCCCGACGAAAATATTCAGGAATGGAAAAAAATTATCGGAAATGTAATTACCGACGAGGATATTATTTTTTTAGTATATGAATCAACTTTGGAGGAGGTAGAGAAACTAAAAGATGGTAATATTTATTACTATAATCTTTTTGCTGATATAATTGAAGAATCAGAAATGGACGAAGTAATTGAATATTTGATTTATGCAAAAAAAGTTGAATCTGTTTTGTCTCCTGATGATCAATATTACTGGGAATATACAGTAAATACTTCTGAAGTTGAAAAACACATAAATATCGGCAAAAAAATTATTAACACAATTGATGATACAATGATAAAACAAAGATATGCGTATCAACTCATTGTTCTATACAGATATGTTGAAAAATACGAGGAAGCAATAAAATTATATAACGATTTTTTTAAAACAATTCCTCAAAACGAACAAAGCATTATTAAATACTGGGCAATGTCTCACGTTGCTTATTGTTACAAAGCAGAAGGAGAAGAATTGAAATCGGATTTGATGTTTTTGGACGTTTTTTATTATTCTGATGCCAAAAAATTATACTCTTATCAAACTTATAGTTCAGAAAACATCAAAAAAAATCTCAAAAAATTAAGCCCTGAACAATATTATGCTTATTTGGTAACTACAAACATTCAAAATCCAGGAAGAGTTTTGAACGTTTTGGAAGAACTTGCCGAAAAAAATCCTCATCATCAGACACTTAAACTGTTGATAAACAGAGAAGTAAATAAAATTGAAAACTGGCTTTTCACTGAAAAATATTCAGAAATGACAGTTATGTACGATACAAATTTTAATTACGAAAAAGATTTAATATATGCAAAAGATTTTATTGATTTTGTGAAAAATTTAAGTACCTTAGATAATACACAATCGGCTTATTATGAGTTAGTTTTGAGTTATTTGTATTATTGTGTAAATGATATTTCAAATTCTGAAAAATATTTGAGTATGGCAAAAAATAAAATGAAAAATATTGACGAAATTGAACAGTATCACAGAATAAATATTTTGATAGAAACTGCAAAAACAAGCTCATTAGACAATATTTACGTACAAAAAATAGCAAAAAGTTTTGAAGTATTTTCAGTTTTAAATGAAGAACAAATAAATGATTCAAAAATATTTCAAAGCCTAATACAATCAGGTTTTGTACATTTTCACAACAAAGGACAACATCATATTGCCGCATTGTATTTGGCAAAAGCTACAAGTCTTAACGGATTTTGGAATACTTGCTGGCATTTCAGCGACCCTATGTTTTATCTTGATAAATACGCAAGTATCGAAGAAGTTGAAAAATTTATGAATATAAATGAAAAATTCGACAAAAATCCTCTGGAAAATTATTTACTTAAAGATTATAAATACGACAAAAACAGATATTTGGATTTAATCGGTACTATGTATTTGCGACAAGATAATTTTGAAACGGCTTTAAGTTATTTTGAACAAATACCTGTCAATTACTGGAAAGAATCGGCATATAGCTACGAAATTGAAACAAGTCCGTTTTCAAACACAAATCATCCTTACTACGACTGTCATACAAACAAAATGTACACAAATAAGGCTTATTTTGTTACAAAAATGATTGAAATTTTAGACGAATATGAAAAGGCAACCGGCAACGAAAAAGGAAAATTAGCTCTTAAAATAGGCAATGCATATTTTAATATGAGTTATTACGGTGATGCATGGATTTATGTTTGTTTTGGCAAAAGTGCTAATGGCGGCAGACTAATGAGTACATCTTTTAATACAACCGTAAACGAAAATTACACAAAATGCACAAATGCTCTTAAATACTACGATGAAGCTATTAAATATCTCGAAGATAAAGATTTTAAAGCCGAGGCGTATTTTTTTGCTGCTTATGCTTATAAAAACGCTAATACTCATATTTTCTCCGAAAATAATACTGATTCATATTACAGCGGTGGCTTTGATTATAATTATGATGAATTCACTAATATTTATACCGAAGATTTCAAATTAAATTTACCTGAATCATTCAAGTCTTATAAAAGTTCATGTGATTTTTAGACCTTATTACCGACATTTCAGGTGTCGGCATAACCGACATTTCAGGTGTCGGCATAACCGACATTTCAGGTGTCGGCATAACCGACATTTCAGGTGTCGGCACCTGAAACAAGACCTATTTCCATTTTGGTTTGATAAACAGAGACAATAAACCGATTAAAAGGACATAAAATGGGTAAATTATTTGTGTGGGAAGATAATAAATCATAAGTTTTTTGAATTTGTAATAACAGCTGAATAAATATAGCAGAAAAAAATCAGAAATTAACTTTGTTGAAAATATTATAAAAAAATATAATAAAAAAGATTTGTTGAATATTGACATTGCCAGAGAAATTATAATTGCCAGATTTGTCAGAAAAATTGTTATCCCGACAAAATTAACGAAGAAATCTTTGTAATAAGGTGATTTTGATGTCCATCGGATACGCTGGTTTATAAATGATTTAAAATTTTCTGCCGGTTTGGTTGAAACATAAAAATTTTTGTTTTTAAGATATTTTATGCTGTCCGGATATTTTTTTTTGATGTTCAGCATTAAAAAAACATCATCGCCGCTTTCTATTTCTTTTTTTTGCGGATTTTCAAATTCAAAATATACTTGTTTTTTAAAAAACATATTTGCCGCATTACACATAATCGGATTGTTTAAACCCGCTGCACCTGCTGTTGAAGCTTGTAAACTTATGAATTCTAATGCCTGAAATTTTTTTTCGACACCAAAAAAAACAGGAGCAATTATCATTTTCGCCTTTGTTTCGGCATAAAATGAATTTAAAACCTGTAGATGATTCTGGTTTAATCGGCAATCTGCATCGGTTGTGAAAATTAAATCTCCATTTGATTGTTCAATTCCGCTTTTTATAGCATTTTTTTTACCATCTGCTTGTGAATTTATTAATCTGAAATTTTGATTTTCTTTGCAATAGTTTGCTGTTATTCCCGATGTTTTATCAGTTGAGTTATCATCAATAATTATTACTTCGTATTTTTCTGCCGGATAATTCTGATTTTGAATGTCATTCAACAAAAAGCCGATATTATGTTCTTCATTTTTTGCCGCAACTACAATTGAAATAAATTCGTATTTTTCCGTTTTCCCATCAAAACTTTTGATTTTTAACCAACCTTTGATAAATAGTGATATGATAAAAAAATATAATATTGATATTATGATGAAAATAATCATACAAGTATTTTTTTTTAGACAAAGAAAATTTGTGTATTTTTGACAAAATTTAAAAATATAAAATAATGGACAAAAATATCCAAAATAACAGAATTGAAATAGAATTAACCGACGAAGTTGCACAAGGTATTTATTCAAATCTTGCAATTATAGCTCATAGTCCGTCTGAATTTGTTATTGATTTTGTGAGAATTGTACCCGGTGTAGCCAAAGCCAAAGTAAAAACAAGAATTATGCTGACTCCTGAACGCGCAAAAGCCCTTCTTGAAGCTCTAAGAGACAATGTTGAAAAATACGAAAACACATTCGGAAAATTGAAAAATCCCAATCTATCAGGTCCGATTATGCCGATAAATTTTGGCGGAAATCCGCAAGCTTAAAAAATATAACAATTTGATAATGTGGTAGTTTTTTAATTGAAAATTGTTAAGTTATCATTTCTGTTTGTTTTTTTTAAAATTTGCTGTATTTGAGAATACAAATTTATCTGTATTTTAACCTTAATTTTAATATTTATTTT
>DYKL01000595.1 GCA_020722645.1 Acetofilamentum sp.
TCTTGCCTACGTTTTTTTGTTAAAAATGCATGCATCACTTGATATTACTGCAATATACCCCAATTTAGCCGGTGAACTTCCGTTAAAAATGCATGCATCAGTTGATATTACTGCAATAGGCCCCAATTTAGCCGGTGAACTTCCGTTACAAAGTCGAGTAGGCAAAAATATTTGGATTGCAAATCCAAAAAAGCTAAAATATTATTACAAAATTAAAAGATGGCTTAAAATAATTCAAAAAAAAACCGAGTTAAACTCGGTTTTTTTTGTTATTGTGTAAGTAAAACAATTGCAGTAATAATAGCGGCAACAAGCAGAATAGCCAAAATAATTTTTATAACACTTACAGGGCGTTCTCCCTTAACTTTACCTGTTTGTCCATTGACCACAAAACGATAAACTTTTTCTTTAAATCTATATGAACTCAACCACAGAGGCAACAAAACGTGTTTGAATGTAACGTTGTTGTGGCTTGTATTTTTGAATGTAATTCTCTGTTGGTCTCCTCCTATATCTCTATGAATAGCAGTAACAATTTGTTTGTCCATAATTGATTTTGCTGTTTCAAAACCGTTTTTCACATCGACTTCATAACTTTCAGACTTAAATCCGGAAAGGAATTTTTTGTCGTAAGGAATTAATTCATTCAAATGCCAAGGTTCGAGAGCATAAACGTGTTTTTCGGGTAATGATTTGCTGCCAACAACAAGAATATCATCAAAATTAACGTAAACAGTACCGGAAACATTAGTCCATCTTGTTTTTGTAACACTACGTGTCTGAGTTTGACCGCTTGAATCGGTATAAGTTTCGGTTACCTGATAGTTATCACCTCTTTGTCCGTTGTATGATGTAACAGTTCTTGAATCATAAGTCCAGTAAGGTACGTATAACCCCTGCATTTTATCGGGTTTTGCGTATTCTTTTGTTTTTGATGGCAACCACCATAATTTTTTCATCCATATATGAAAAGATTCAATAGCTTTTTTCTTTTCAATTTTGAATGGAGCAACGGCAGATGGAGTTATCAATGATTTTATCTGAGACTTTTCCATAATTAATGGAGTTCCGCAGAAAGGGCATTCAGCCGAAATCATTTTAGCATCAACTGATGTCTCAGCACCACAAGCTTGACATTTTACATATTTGTTTTCTTCTTTTGGAGCTTCGACATTGCTACTGTCTGAAATAAATTTAAAATAATCAATTTCGCGAAGAGCTTCACGAATTTTTTCTTTGTCAATTTTTATTTCATTAACTGTTCCGCAGTATTGGCATACCAGACTTGTTGTTCCGGGTTTAAATTCCAATTTTGCCGCACAGTTTTTACAAGTAATTTCACTTTTATCGGCTATTTCAGGATTTTGGTCTTCTTCCATTTTGATTTGTTTTGTTTTTTTGAAAAATAAATTTATAAAATTACTAATAATTATATATAAATTTAATTTATAACGGAACTTACTTTTAAAAAGCGTGGATTTACAGGGCTTTGCTGCTGAT
>DYKL01000596.1 GCA_020722645.1 Acetofilamentum sp.
TGCCTGACAAGCCATGTAAAGATTAGAAAAATTATTTTTATAAATTTCGTTAGCGTCTGAACCTGAGTTTCTAACAATCAAACCGGCATTTTCTTTTGGAGAAACAGAATAAAAATTGTTTTCTTCGATTTGATAACCGGTACAACTCTCTGTAAATAAACCAACTGCAACAAATTTATCCAAAACAGGAATATTAAAATCATTTTTTATAATAACCGGAGAACAGCTTGAAATTGCAATTCCTGTTCGGTTATTTACGAAATTATTACTGTCAATCATAATTGAATTCAATGCTCCGGTGCCTCTTATATAAATGCCATAGAACAAATTTGTAAAAATATTTGGCACTTGATATTGCGGTGGACAAGGTTCAATGGGAATTGTGGTAGAACAATAAGATTTTATTAGAACATCTGAATTGACAGAGTAAACGCCTTTGCCTCTAAGTTGATAGTCTTTGCTTGGGTTGCCGGAATATAAAAATTCATTGCCCTGAATAAGGATTTTATTAACATCTGATAAATAAACAGAGGCTATTTTGTTGAAAACGTAATTGTAGTAATCGTCATTGGTTTCAAAAGTACAGGTTTCAATTTTGCTGCGATTTGTAGCCGAATATTGATATTTTTCTATCTGGATATCAACACGGTTGTTCAAAAAGTGAGAGTTTTGAGCAACAACAATACCGCCGTCGCTGGAATGTATGCCTGTATTTGCATTTTCGAGGGTTGAATTTATGATTTTAACGTATCCCTGATTTGATGTAGGATATTGCGGAAGTTCATTTCTGCCAAGAACTTCTATGCCTTTCCATAAAGTCATATTACAGCCTTGTTTATTTGTAATATTCGAGTTTTCTATTAACAATTTAGCACCCGTTTCAATTATTATTTTAGAATTATCAGAAAATTTAAAATTTGAATTGTTAGATATTTTTAGAGTATTTGGACTTTTTATTAGTAAATCATTTTCAAATATATAATTTTTATTTATCCACGTAGTTGTTTCAGTAATTGTATATTTTCCGGTACTACTTGGTTTAAAATTATTGAATTAGCACAAACACCATAAAACCCTTCAACTAGGATATTCTCTTGACCTTTTTCAAAATCAAGTATTGTAGCTTCATTGATACAATAATTCGAATTGTTTTCAAAAATTAATTTACCATTTCCTTCAATAATAATTTTGGAACAGCTATCAGTTTCAATAAAAGAATTTTCTTTAATTAACAGAGTTGCACCATCTTTTATTATGTATGTACTACCTGATTCTAATTTTAAAGTGCTACCATTCTGAACTATTACAGTAGAATTTGGTTGTTGTGTGAAAATAGAGTTTTCTTTGCAAGTAAATACTGTAGGATTTATAAATTCTCCATCAACAATAAGATTACGTTGCGGTGTACCACTTTTATCAACTCTCATAATAATATTTGAATTTAAACCTAAATTGAAGTTTTAAGTTAATAATCATGTAATAAAAATTTTGTAAATAA
>DYKL01000113.1 GCA_020722645.1 Acetofilamentum sp.
AATATCTTCTTGTCTCATGTTTTTTTGTCGGCAAAGTTAATCCATTTTTTGTTATCCCCACACACTTTTATAAAGAACCAAAAATTGCTGCATAAAATAAGATTTTACTTTGTCTTTGCATATTTTTACTTTAAACTTTCACAAAATTACTATTTGTTTGTCGCATTTGTATTTTTTGCTCAAAATATATTAAAAAAAGGGCTTTTGAGCTTAGCACGGCATAAATTTTGAATTAACTTCGAAAAAATAGAAATTATGAGAATATTATTGACATTTTTATTTGCATTTATTTTTTACGAATCAAATTCTCAGATTTTAGAAAAGGAATTTATTTACAACAGAAATAAAAAAGCTTTTGAATTTTACGAAAATTACTTAGATAAAACAGAAAATCAGGTAATTTCACCTTTTTTTATTGATTTTGCTTTTACTTCTGTATATGCCGCTACCAAAAGCGGAACTGCATCTCAGGTAAGCGATTTTATGATATTTGACAAAGACTGGAACGAACATTCTAAAAAAATGCTTGAATATCAAAAAATTATAACCGAAAATAACCGGCTCAATACTTATTTCAGCTATTCAATAAATTTTTTTATCGAAGATTCTTTAAAAATTTTAAATGAGTTTCCCGAAAGAATATCTTCATTTATAGTTGACTCGGTTAAAAATGTAGATTTTACGGAAGAAAAAAACTCAATTGCTCTTGTTTTAAACAATTATTTATCGAACAAAACATCAGATTTTTGTAATGAAATGTTCAGCTCGGACAACATTCCGGATAATCCGAATATTCTAATCAATTCCTTTGCTTATTACAACGGATTTTGGGCTAATGATTTCAAAAACAAATATTTTGCATCATTTTTTCAGGATAGTACAACAATCGAAATAGAAAATGTTCAATATCTCACAACATTAGACTATTACAAATACGGAGAAACAGAAGATTATCAGATTATCGAAATACCTTATGAAGGCTACGAATTTACACTTATAGTTTTTTTGCCTCGGAAAGTTAAAAATTTGAGTGAATTTGAAAAGATATTCACTTTTGATTCTTATCTTTTATGGAGGCAAATGAACCTGCAAACTCAACTGACAAGATTGATAATCCCGAAATTTGAAGTTAAAAGCTTATTCACATTCAAAAGCTCTATAGATACGGTTGTCCCTGCAATTTTTTCACTTGGTGGCAACTTTTTAAATCTTATTTGTAAAGTAGTCAAAATCAGCGAAATATATCATTATTCAATTTTTAATGTAAAAGATGAAAACTCTGAACCCGAAGAATTGAAAAATTATGATTTTGATGCCGAAATGATTGAAAATGAATCTGTATTGTTCAATATTAATCGCCCTTTTATTTTTTTATTGGTTCATACAAAATCAGAAGCAATAATTTATATGGGACACATTTATAACCCTTTATTCTAAATGTATTATGTTCAAAAAAATTTTAATCGCATTTTTTTCTGTTTTCTTTTTTATTTTTGCCTTTAGCCGAGGTCTGAAAAACTTCACGAATGACAAAACAGATGAAAAAAAATTAGAATCTGTTTTTAACAATGTCGGAGTTCCTTATTATTCTTATTTTTCAAACGAGAAAATATCAGACAAGGAAATTTTTTCAATTCAGCAAGATACTCTCGGCAGATATATTCTTGCAAGCAAAAGAGGTATCAACATTTTTGACGGAAACGAATATTTATTTTGTAAAACCTCCGGAATGCCGTACAAATTGGCAAAAGACCCATACAATCAGAGAATTTTCATTGCCTGCAACAATAGTATTGGTTATCTGGCGAACACAGATTCAAATTGTTTATATGTTGAAATAAGCAATAAAATTAAACCATTTGTTGGAGATGTCAGTATATTTTTCAATAAAGACTTTGTTTATTTTTATTACAAAAATTTCATAATTTCTTATGATAAAATCAACAATACTGAAAAATTTATTGAAACACCTGACAATACTGAATTTTCCGGTATTATAACTTATGAAAATGAATTTTATGTTTTGATTTCCGGCAAAGGTTTCTCAAAAATTACAGATATAGACTCAAACTTATATCCCGAATTTCCATTCTCAATTAGTTCAGATATTGTTTTTTCTTTCAACTTAGATAACAAAACCTATTTTGCAAACTCTGACAATCAAATATTTGTGTTTTCTGATGACATAATGGAAGAAGTGGAATTTGAAAAAATAGAATACCTCGAAAATAAAATTATAAGTGGAGCTGAAAAAATATCTGAAAACATAATTGCAATCGCTACTCTTAATGGAGGCGTTGCATTTTTTAATACACAAAGCCTCAAAATAGTCTCTGTTTTGAACGTATACACCGGTTTGCCAGACAATGAAGTATTTGCAATATTCAAAGACAATGAAAACGGCTTGGTTATTACAAATAATTACGGCATTTTCAGATATGAAATGTCATTACCTATCAAAAATTACGGTTTATTACCTGGTGTAGAAGGGAAAATTGTAAGTACAATTTTAAAAGATTCAACTATTTATCTGCTGACCACTCAGGGATTATATTACCTTGCAAAAGCTGAATCAGAGCAGGAATTTGAAAAAATAATCATGACAACTAAAACCAATAACAATGCTAATCAAAATATTCAAATTCAACCCGATTTTGCTGAAAGTGAAAATGATATTAATTCCGAAATAAAAGATCAAAATACTGAAAATGATGATACTAAAAAAGAAAGCAAACTTAAACAATGGTCAAAAAATTTGTTTGGAAAAGATAAAAAAAATAAAAACAATAAAAACAATGATGTCGAAGAAAACAATATAATTGATAATCAAAATGATACAATCTCAGAACAAATAATGGAAATAAAAGACAGTTTAAGCATTGAAGAAAATATTATAGAGGAAAAACCGGTTCATGTAATTGTTAAAAAGAAAGCAAAAATTAATAAAATATCTGATTTTTATTATTTCTATAAAAAAATTCAAGGAATAGATTCAAAATGCAAACAAGCACTGAACTATAAAAATTCGATAATTGTAAGCTCAAACAATGGTCTTTATTTAGTTGAAAATCAAAAATCTAAATGTATTTTGAAGGATGAATACATTACATACATAACCAAATCAACTGTTAATGATGATCTTTTCTTCATTGCAACTGCAAATATGCTATACAGCCTTGAATTTAAGGGAGACAATTATGTTTTTGACGACATTATATCAACCGATGAAATTGAAGATTATATTTTATCAGTAACAGATGATTACGATAATATATGGCTCGGTGGCGAAGGTTATGCATACAAAATCCCAAAATCAGAACCTCAGAACTTCACTGCATTTTCACTCAGCAATATTTTTCTTGCTAAAGTTGATGTTCAAAAAATTCAAAATAATATACATTTTTTTATTCCTCATGGAATTTTTAAATACAATACCGGATTGGATAGTATCGTAAAATACTATGAATTTTCACAAAAAGATGCTGATAATGTTTATTTTATCAACTCACAGAACGACTATATCTGGACTAAAACAACTGAAGAATGGAAATATGTAACAAACAAAAACAAACTTGACTCTGCTCAGATTAAATTGCTGAATATTATTCCGAAAATAACTGACATTATAGTTGATGAAAATGATAATTTGTGGGTAATTTCAGACTATATAAATTTATACAAAATATCAAGGTCAGATTCAACATCTATTTCGGAAAATTTCAGACTAAACTCCGTTTTTTCAATTAACAATAAAGTAATCAAAGAAGAAAAAACGACGATTGATTATCAGGAAAATCTAAAATTGAACGTTAAACTGCAGGCTCCATATTTTATAAGTAATGATGAAGTATTTTACCAATATGCAGTTTCAAAAAACTTAAATTCTGTTATTGAATGGTCAGACGAAAAAAACACAAACTCATTTGATTTTCATTTGACCGAAGGTAAATATTATTTTTACTTTCGTGCAATAAACGCAACAGGAAAATATTCCAATGTTCAAAAAATTGAAATAAAAGTAAAACCACCCTTTTGGCAAACCGACTGGTTTAAATTGTTAATTTCACTCTCAATTATTATTTTACTTTTTGTATTTTTTGCAATTCGTCAAAAAACTTTGAAAAAACAGAAAGAAAATCTTGAAAAAATTGTACAAATCAGAACAGCTGAAATTGAAAAACGAAACGAAGAATTAAAAGTACAAAGCGAAGAAATTATTAGTCAGAATGAGGAAATTAAACAACAAAATGAAGAACTGAAAACACAAAGCGAAGAAATAAATCGACAAAATAAAATTTTAACTGAAAAAAGCGAGGAAATAAATCGTCAAAACGAGCTGCTGACAGAACAAAGAAACAAAATTCAGGAAAGCCATCTTTATATAACACAAAGTATAAATTATGCCAGACGAATTCAAACAGCTATTCTACCGACTGAAAAAATACTTACACAAAAATTTGAAGAATATTTCATTTTATCATTACCCAAAGATATTGTAAGCGGCGATTTTTATTGGTTTAAAGAACACAAAAACAAACTTTATCTTACAGTTGCAGACTGTACAGGACACGGGGTGCCGGGAGCTTTTTTAAGTATGCTTGGAACTGCATATCTTAACGAAATAATCAACTACAAAGAAAATATCAAAGCAGGCGAAATACTTGATAATCTGAGAGTAAACATTATTTATGCTCTTCAGGAAAAACACGATAACGGTATCCGTGACGGAATGGATATGTCAATGTTAATATTTGATGAAAACACAAAAAAAATCGAATTTGCAGGTGCTTATAATCCTGCATTCGTAATAAGAAATAACGACCTAATTGTTTTAGAAGCCGATAAAATGCCTATTGGATACAGCAGAAAAAATAATGAATATTACAGAACACAAAGCTTAGAAATTCAAAAAGATGATATAATCTATGCCTTTTCTGACGGGTTTGTTGATCAATTTGGAGGAAAAAACGGAAGAAAATTTTTAATTTCTAATTTCAAAAAACTCCTGCTTAATATTGCTGACGCTCCTTTAAAGATACAAAAAGAGCTTTTAGTAGAAGCTTTTGCTGTTTGGAAAGGCGATTATTTTCAAATTGATGATATTACAATTATTGGACTTAAAATCAAATAATTAGCGATACAAAATAATATTAAACTTTTTCAATAATTATAAAACAAAATTTTCGTTATAAATTTTAGAAATTATTTTTTGTAAAAACATTTTATCAAAAAAATGAGTTTTATAAAATTAGTTTTTTTTATTTTTATAAAATACCTTAAATCCGTAAGTTTATACTTATATATCTGAAATTCAGCCAGGTGAAAACACCTGACTGGTGCAAACTACATGTTGTAGGTGTTTTCACCTGCAACCACTTACGAAAAGACTTGCGGATTTAAGGAAATATGCTAATTTTGTTTTAGTTTTGATATAAATAAAATTCTTATATTTTTGCAACTTATTTTAAAATTTTATTTAAGGTAAAGTAATTGCTTGAATCTTTGAACAATTAACTAAATAAATTGTGCAACTTTGAAATAAAAACTTTATCTTTTTAGAAAATAAGTTTTTAGATTATTATCATAATTTTTTTTTGCATAATTTTTGCAATTAACTAAATAATTCTAGAATTTACATTCAAAATCAATTATATGAACAAAAAAATACATAAAATAATCTTTCTATCGGCACTATTTTTAATTTTATATTTACCTTCCTGTAAAGAACAAGGGCAATATTACCTTTCATGGAGAAATATTGACGGAAATGTAATGATTAATGTTTACAATGCCTATTTACATTTAAGTGCTGTTGAAGATTCTATACTTTTTACAGCAATGCATTACGCCGAAGTAATGGCTGATATTTATGACATTAATGATTCAGTCAGAATTGTTGCTTTTGGTCATTGCTGGTCACCTGATACTACAAAAACGCCTTCTTTGATTAATACTAATCTATACACAAAATTTCTGCCCGGAGAAGGTGATTATTTAACGATAACACCCACAGATAGCGCATTTACATACATAAGCCAACTAAACGATCTTGGAATTGACAGTCCTTATGTTGTTCGTTCTTTTGTTATTATCAGATACCAAAATTCAGGTTTGGTTGATACCGCTTACAATCAAATTACTACAAAGTTCAGAACCAGAGTTCCTGAAGATGTTTGGTTTCATAACGATGACTATACCATTTCATTAAGCAATGCCAGAACCGAAGCAACTGCTTTTGTTATGAATAATAAAGTATATCTGACTTGTGGATACAATGGGTTTAGCCTGTTAAAAGATTTCTGGAAATATAATCCCACAGATGATACATGGACACAGCTTGCTGATTTCAGAGGTGACCCCAGAATGAGTGCCGTTGCATTTGTTATTAATGATACTGCTTATGTTGGAACCGGAATTATTGACTATAATTTAAGAACCAAAACAGGAGATATGTGGAAGTGGTCTGAAGTAGGCGGGATGTACAATAACTGGACAAGAATTGACTCGTTAGGACCGGGAATGGAAAGAGCTAATGCAATTGGGTTTGCTCTTACTGTTGACGACCCTACTTATGGAGAAGAAGGCAGAGGTTATTTAGGGTTAGGAGAAACTACTTATCCACGCCATGATTTACTTTATTATAATTTCAGAGCAGATACAGCAGGAGCAGATCCGGGTAAAGCTTGGGTTACTATTGACCCATTTATTGGCGGATACAGAACTGAAGCTGTCGTCTCTGTCCTGAATAATGTTGCTATTGTTGGATCTGGTATGAACACAGAAGGTACTCTTAAAAGCGACTTTTACACTTTTGATGCGTCTCTTGGGTCCTATGGAAGATGGGCAAGTATTGTAGAAAGTCCTGCTGACCCCAGAGCTAATGCTGTTTCTTTTAGTTTGAGCTTCGAACGAGTTAATGGTAATGGATACAACTATTTTTACTACGGCACCGGAAGAGGTGAAAACGACTCTTTGTATAATGACTGGTGGGCTTACGATTTTTCACAAGGTACTTGGAAACAATGTTGTGATATAAGAGAAGAGGGGGATATCGCACCCGGAAGACAAGGAGCTGTTGCTTTTGCCATTACAAGAGAACACGTCGAATTTGGTACTTTAGAGAGAGGTTTTGTGGTTTCAGGCAGAAGCAAAACCACATATTTAAAAGATGTTTGGGAATATTTACCATAATAATTTATAAGTCTTGTGCTATAATTTTTTAAAAATTTTATATGAGAAAATTCTTTTTAATTTTAATTATAAGTATTCTGTTTATTTCTGTCTATGCACAAAAAAACGATGAATACAGATATATTGGAGTCAAAATTTTTTTAAACAACAATATATCCTTTCCTTCTACTGACAATAATTATGTTCTTATTCACTCTCCTTATGGAGACCTGCTTAAAGAAAACAATGAAATTTTTGCTTATACTCCCGGTGGAGGTTTATCGGTTGTTTATAATTATGACCTGAAAAATAACAAAGCAGGGTTAATATTTGGTATTGATGTTCAAAACTACGGTTTTACAAATTATTATAAATCAAAAGAAAACAACTTCAAAATAACTGACCAGTACAGAACTTTGCAAATCGGAATACCTGTTTTTTTAAAAATCGGGACAGCAAACATATATAAAAATCAGGCTTATGCTACTGTCGGTATTCAGTTTAATCAGTTTTTTATGACACAAAACCTGCAAAAAGTAAGCTGGACTGCTGAAAAATATATTGGGAACGTCCCAAAAGAAGTAACTAAAAAATCTTCTATTTCTGCAATGCTTGGTTTTAACTACAACGTTTATTTCGTTAATTTTCAATTACTTTCTAACAACTTCGTTAATCCTAAATATACCACCAGAACAAGCGAAGGTAATGTTAAACCTTTTCAGCATGTAAATATTATGAACAATTTATATATGCAGATTGGTGTAAATATTCCTTTGACAAGGTGGCTTACCGCCCGAAATTGGGGCGCTGAAAAGGTCAGAAGATTCTTTACTCGTACAGAATAAATTATAAACAATAAAATTTACCCGACTTTTTTAGTCGGGTTTATTATTTTAAAATATTTTAATATGAACAAAATCAAATTTTTTATAATTGCATTTTTTTCTTTAACATTTTTTTCTTGCGAAGGTCCTATATATCATAGTTTTGAAATTGCAAACAACTCTGATGAAAATTTGGAAATAGAATATTCTGTTTCGCAAAACAAAGACTCAATTATTTACCGGACAATTTTACCTGATTCTACTGCAATTTTGCATTCACAAGAAGAAATGCAAGGTTTTTTTTCGGGTAAAGTTTTACCTGTAAAAATATCAGAAACATTCAACTTGTTAAATATTCTTAATGACACAACAACAAACACTGACATTTTTATTGACTCTTTATGGACTGTTAAATACATTCCGGGGAAATATATTTATACTTTCAGAGTAAACTAAATATTTTGTCATTTTTTTAACATCTTTCCAAAATTATTCTATTTTTGCACGCTTAAAAAATTGCACTATTAGATAGTGAATTGATTTTTAATTTATTAATTTTTAAATTTTAAACTTATGAATATGAAGAAAGAAAGTATAATGTCTTTCGTAAAGTCATATTTTTTTATAACATTAGGTTTGGCAATAAATGTGTTCGGGTGGGTAGCTTTTCTGATACCTGCCGAAATAGTTGGAGGAGGTGTTTCAGGTTTAGCTACAATTATTTTCTATATAACTGAATTTCCGATTGGTTTTAGTGTTTTAATTGCCAACTCTATATTGGTTTTACTTGCAATCAAAATTCTGGGAGCTAAGTTCGGTCTTAGTTCTATTTTCGGGATTATTACTGTTTCTGTTTTTTTTCTGTTTATGCCCGAAATAATAACAACCCAAATTGTTAAGGATAACAGACTTTTATCTGCACTTATTGGTGGCGGCTTGGCAGGTGTAGGAATTGGAATGGCTTTTATAAACGGCGGTAACTCAGGAGGAACTGATATTATTGCACTTATTATCAACAAATATAAAAATATTTCGCCCGGAAAAATTATTCTATACATTGATATTTTAATTATTGCATCTTCTTATTTTATTTCTTACGATACGGAAACAGTAGTTTACGGTTATGTTGTAATGGGTGTTTTTGCATATACTCTTGATTTAATGCTTGACGGAGCTAAACAATCTTATCAACTTACTGTTATTTCAAAAAAAAGCGACGAAATTGCCGAACAAATTACTCAGAATGTCGGTCGCGGTGTTACTTTGCTAAAAGGTACCGGATGGTACTCAAAATCAGATGTTGATGTTCTGATTGTAATCATAAGAAAACACGATAAACCAAAAGTTTTTAAAATCCTCGCTCAGACCGATAAAGATGCATTTATTTCAGAAGCAAAAGTTTCTGCTGTTTTCGGCATCGGATTTGACAAAATTAAACTGTAAAAATGATTTTAATAACAGCTCCACAAAAAATAGATTGTAATAATTTTGCTGTATTTTTAGCCGGAAGCATTGAGCAAGATTGTGCTGAAAACTGGCAAAATAAAGTAATTGAAAGTTTACAAAATATTGATATTACTGTTTTTAATCCAAGAAGACAGGAATGGGATAAAACATGGGTACAAAATATTGAAAATCAAATTTTTACAGAACAAGTTGAATGGGAACTAAACGCATTGGAACAATCAGATGTTATTTTAATGTATTTTGACCCAAAAACCAAATCACCGGTTAGTTTACTGGAATTAGGGCTTTTTGCAAAAACCGGAAAAATGGTTGTTTGTTGTCCTGATGGTTTTTGGAGAAAAGGAAATGTTGATATTGTCTGCAAAAAATATAATATAAAACAAGTTGAAACATTAAATGATTTGGCTCTTTTATGAAAAATTGTTGGTAAAATTTGACATTTTTGGCATAAAG
>DYKL01000597.1 GCA_020722645.1 Acetofilamentum sp.
TTGGTGATGCCGATTTTTCAACCATTGAAAAAATTAAAGAAGCGTTCTCTGTTGAAAAAGTTACCAAAGAATTTTATGAAGAAATTGCCAACTGGTATTTTTGGGCAATGGATAAAGTGGAATTTCCTGATGACGAAGACAAAAACAGGGAAATCCGTAATGCTAAAAACCTGATACGACTTATCACCCGAATTGTCTTTGTATGGTTTATGAAAGTAAAGAAACTAATTCCAGAATCTCTATTTGATAAAAATTTCATAGATAATATTTTGAACTATAAAGACAATACAGGTAGTACTTATTATAAAGCAATTCTGCAAAATCTCTTTTTTGCAACACTTAATACACAAATGAAAAAAGATGACCCTAAAAGCCGGTCATTTATTGATGATGCAAAAAAGAAGGACTATATAAGCGATGGTTATTTACAACAAGGTTACTATCGCTATAAACGATTTATAAAAAACACAGATTTATTTTTAGAACAATTTAAAAACATACCTTTCTTAAATGGCGGATTGTTTGATTGTCTTGACAAACGAACTGGCAGTAAAGAAATTCGTGTTGATTGTTTCTCCGATAATCCCAGAAATGAAGCTCGTCTAAAAATCCCGGATGAACTTTTCTTTTTAGAAAAAGAGATTAAGGTTGATTTTAAAAAATACCTTGACCCCGACTCAAAGAATAAAGTTATTAAAAAAACCAGAGGACTTTTAGAAATTCTTAAAAGTTATAATTTTACAATTGATGAAAACACTCCTATTGACGAAGAAATCGCTCTGGACCCGGAGCTTTTAGGAAAGGTCTTTGAGAATTTACTGGCATCTTATAACCCGGAAACCAAAACAACTGCGCGAAAATCAACCGGGAGTTATTACACACCCCGGGAAATTGTGGAATATATGGTTGATGAATCCCTTATTGCTTATTTAAAAACCGCATTATCAGATAATACCAAAAACTATGAAGATAATCTTCGTTTTTTATTAGATTACAATATTGAAACAAATCCTTTTGCGAATGAAAAAGAAACAACTCAAAAAATTATTAATGCTATTGAAAGCATAAAAATACTTGACCCTGCCTGCGGGAGCGGTGCTTTTCCAATGGGCATTTTGCACAAGTTGGTTTTGATTCTGCATAAACTTGACCCTGAAAATAAATACTGGTATGAATTGCAATACCAGAAGGCAATTAAAGAAACAGAAGAAGCATTTAAAATGGGAGATAAACAAGACCGAGAAGAAAGGTTAAAAGAAATAAACGATGCATTTGATACAAGTATAAATGAACCTAATTATGCTCGTAAATTATTTTTAATTAGAAACTGTATTTATGGAGTTGATATTCAGGAGATCGCTGTCCAGATAAGTAAACTCAGGTTTTTTATTTCTCTTTTAATTGACCAGCAAACCGATGACAAAAAACCTAACAGAGGTATTAAAGCATTACCAAACCTTGAAACAAAATTTGTTGCTGC
>DYKL01000598.1 GCA_020722645.1 Acetofilamentum sp.
TTCGTTATCACTCAGGATGACGCTAATTGAAAAATTAACGAATTATTGATTAATAAATGTCCGTATTTTTAAACACTAAATTTTTTTATCTTAAGATTTTATCCAAAATATCTTCAATTTCTTCGTCAACCAGTACCGAAAATAAACCGATTTCTTCTGCTGCTTTTACATTTTCAATATTATCATCAACATAGAGAGTTTCTTCAGGTTTTAAATTGTTTTGATTTAATACAAAATCGAAAATATTCAAATTGGGTTTACGCATTCCAAGTATATTCGAAAAATAAACATTTTCAAAAATTTTTGGTTCCCAGTAATCCTGATTTGTAAAATATTTGTTGTGAATTTCGTTAGTATTGCTAAGGGCAAAAATTCTATATTTTTTACGTAGTTGTAACAGCATATTAATTCTGTTTGTCGGCATTGTATCTATCATTGCATTCCAGCATTCATCAAAAGTTTCCGAAGAAATAACCAAATTGAAAATACGACAAACTTCTTTTCTGAATTTTGATGCAGTAATTTCACCACATTCAAATGTGTACATCAAATTGATGAAGTCTTTATTCATTTCTGCAGAAAACAGAGGAGAAATATTAGCTCCGAAACAATCTAATGTTTTGTTTTTATTTAAGTTAATCAACACACCACCTAAGTCGAAAATAATATTTTTAATTTTGAAAGAATTATCCATTTCGGGAATATTTTTTAATTTTTTTTTTTTGCGAAAATAAAAATTATTATCTTTGCACCACAAAAATTGAAACAAAGTTTTCAATTTGGTCCCATAGCTCAGCTGGTCAGAGCATCTGACTCATAATCAGGGGGTCCTAGGTTCAAGCCCTAGTGGGACCACCTGCTAAACAAAGCCTTCGCAGAAATGTGAGGGCTTTTGTGTTAGTTGCAACAAGCTAACTTTTTTTTACCACCAATCGAAAGTGATACAAAAACTATGGGTATAGAAATGATACCAATATTTTTGTTAAAAAAAAACTAAAAGTTTTTGAAACATTTTATTAATTTTTACGTTTTATAAGTAATTTCGCTGACCTAAATATAAACAGGCACATTTTCTTAAACCGAATAATTTGAATTGTGTTTTTCGCTATCTTTGGTTGTTAAAAATGAATATTAATTAACTTATAAAAATATAGTAATGGCAACCAAATTTTATAGATCTCTTGAAAAATTAACTGATGAAACAACCATGAGAACCTTAAAGTTCTCACACCAATAGAATGAAAATAATTATAAACCAACAACTTACAAAATTATTTACACATGAAATAGCTTTTGATATAAAGAAGTCGAAATCAGAGGTTTATGTGTTAGGAAATTATCAAAATATTCCTTTTGATTTGAAAAGGATATTTAACAACCAAAGAAGTTGTGATAAAAACATTAATTTTTTGTCATTAAAAAAGACGGCTCTTTTATGAAAAATTGTTGGTAAAATTTGACATTTTTGGCATAAAGTCG
>DYKL01000599.1 GCA_020722645.1 Acetofilamentum sp.
AAATATTTTGAGGCATTAGGCGAACACTACAAAGACCAAAACATTAAAATTTCATTTAAAGAACGTATCAATAAAACGCAATTAGCGGCATTGATAAAGTCTTAACTATGATTTTTATGATTAAATGATTTACTATGATAAAAAAAGAATATAAATACTCGGAACTTACCGCTAAAATTATTGGCTGTGCAATGACAGTTCATAAAACCTTAGGCAATGGCTTTCAAGAAGTAATCTATCAACGAGCCTTGGAAATTGAGATGAGTATGGAAGGATTAGCATTTAACCGTGAATTTGAAATGCCAATATTTTACAGAGAACAACAAATTGGCACTCGAAGGGTTGATTTTTTAGTAGAGGGAATAGTTTCGGTTGAATTAAAAGCAATAACAAAACTTGAAGATGTTCATTTTGCACAAGCAATCAATTATTTGGAAGCATACAATTTAGAAATTGGTTTACTTATCAATTTTGGAGAAACAAGTCTAAACTTTAAACGGCTTACAAATAAGAAATTTAAACCAGAAATCACTCAATCATAAAAATCAAATAAATCAGAGGTCAGACAAATGAAAAAGGATATTGTATATAAATTGACTGAAAACTTCGAAGATTTTTTAAAAATAACCGAGGAGGGTATCGAATTTTGGTTAG
Source organism: Acetofilamentum sp. (assembly GCA_020722645.1). Lineage (GTDB taxonomy): Bacteria > Bacteroidota > Bacteroidia > Bacteroidales > JAFGUD01 > JAFGUD01. The sequence continues at coordinate 655 of DYKL01000599.1, forward strand.
CACGAGACTTACAACATTTGCTGGGTTATGGCAAGTGGGATAACTTTCAGAATGTAATCAGCAAAGCCAAAACAGCCTGTGAAATATCAGGACAAAATATTTCAGACCATTTTGCCGACGTCGGGAAAATGGTAGAAATTGGATCTGGTGCGCAAAAAGAAGTTGACGATGTGATGCTAACTCGTTTTGCTTGTTATTTAATAACACAAAATGGCGACCCACGAAAAGAGCAGATTGCTTTTGCACAAACCTATTTTGCTGTTCAAACCAGAAAAGCCGAAATCATTGAACAAAAGATTTTAGAAATTGAACGAGTGCAAGCCAGAAATAAATTGGCTGAAACTGAGAAAGAACTTTCGCATGTAATATTTGAACAAACAGGTGGAAATGAAAACTTTGCGCTTATTAGAAGTAAAGGAGACCAAGCCCTATTTAACAGAAATACGCAGCAAATGAAAGATAGATGGGGTATTAAAAACAAGCCATTGGCTGATTTTATGCCTACCATTCTACTTAAAGCTAAAGATTTTGCAACAGAAATTACCATTTTCAATGCAAAACAAAAGCAAATGAAAACAGAAAGTCAAATTTCAAACGAACACATTACAAATAACAAATCGGTGAGAAGTACGCTATTGTCACGTGGCATTGTGCCCGAAAACTTACCACCCGAAGAAGATATCAAAAAGATAGAACGAAAGTTGAAATCAGAAGAATTAAAATCGTTAAAAGAAAATAAAGGTTTTAAAAACAACAACGAAGAATAGTATGGCAGAACAAGATTTTATAAAAGCAGGATTTACGGTTGTTGGAACAGAAAACA
>DYKL01000600.1 GCA_020722645.1 Acetofilamentum sp.
TGGTGTGAGAGGTCTGAGAGTGAGCAATCTTGCTCATTCTCTTCCTACTCGATTACCAGCATTTTTATTTATCGTTTTTTTTCGGCTCAACTAATTTTACCGATTTGTCAATATTCTGAAAATCTGAAATATCACTTGTTAACAAATCTGCTTTAATATGTTTTGCAGTAGCTAAAATTAAAGCGTCAGGCAATTTTATCTTTTTTTGTTTTCGATAATCAATTGCTGTATCCGCTATTTCTTTATTAAGATTTACTATTTCTACACTATTTAGAATTTGATTTACAATCTCTTTTTCTTCGTTATCTTCAAAATTGTAGCCTTGCGTTTCAACGTAACTAATTATTGATGTATAAAGATAATCATATTCATTTACAATATCTTGGGTTGAAACAATCCCTTTTGATGCGTCAATTATGACGTTGCTGTCTAATAATCCTTTATTCCCACTCATCTCTTGATTGTTTTTGCCAAGTTACTGAATTAGTTATATTTTTAAAAACGCCTTTCTGTTGAGCTTTTGTAAAAGCAAGTAAAAGCAATTGTTTGTTATAATTACCTTTTGTTTCCGGTTCACTATAAAGCAATATTACTTTTACTTTTGCATTGTCAATTAATTGATATTGTAAAGGTATTTGAATTGCTCTGTGATTTACATATGTTTCAAATTCTATTGCTTGCATAATTTTAAAATTTTAGCAAAGTTACGAAAATTTACTGTTTTTTTCATAAAACTTAAAAACAAATTGTTATATTACTGCTTATTTGATAATTTATCAATGTGTTTTTTCAATTTCTCTTCTAATTGTAAATATCTCATTACTGGTGATTTCATTTCTTTTGTTTCTTTATTGGCAATATCACGTAACTCATTTAAACATTGTTGAAATCTGTCATTAATAATCAATACAATTTCAGTATTATATTTATTTAGAATTCGTTCTACTATTTTGTTCACATCATTCAATTGATTATGTTTTGAATTTTCTGACTGATTTTTTACAATCGGCGACCAAAGCATAAAATGTTTTTCATAATCAGGAAAATATTTGTTAATGTAATCAATATCACGACTAAATTTTTCAACAATTTTTTCAACATTATTTGGTTGATTATCTTTTGTATATTGACGTCCAGTTATTAAATGAATAGCAACTTCGCAAGCAAAAACTCTTTTATTGTTTATATCTATCCCGACGACATCAATTTCTCCTTGAACGTCTGTATATAAATTCAATTGGACAAACTCACAATTTTTCACATTTTGTAGATACACTGCTACAATTTCTTCTCCGATGTTCATTTTCGTTTGTTTTTGTTGCTGGTAACGTGAATGGCTTGACGTAGTTGCGGGTGCGTATCGACACAATGTTGATTGAAAGTAAGATGTTTCAATACAGCACAATGTAAATTTTTGCACAAATGCCCGCAATTACGTTCAAGCCAATGTTAAGTGCCTGTTTTTCATTTAGTTAC
>DYKL01000114.1:0-1977 GCA_020722645.1 Acetofilamentum sp.
AAAAGAATTATATAAAAAGGTATTGAAAGCAAAGTTAAGAAAAGATTTTTATTATGAAGATTTAAATGCCCAGAAAGAAATAAAAGAGAAAATAAAGGAATATAGTATAGTAATAGATTAGTTGCCGATAGTCCGACATTAAAAGTTCAAATATTTTTAGAAAAATTTTGAAGGTGTTATTGTAGGTGAAAGGCAAAAAGGGAGTAGAAAAATTTAAGGAAATCCAGGTTTTAAAAAGTAAACTATAAGTTGTAAAACTTAAGAAGGTAAAGCGAGAATTTATCAGGGAATAAAATTAAGGTAATAGTTCAGCCATCAGAAGTTCGCTTGCAAAAGTGTGGCTATTAGTAAGGAAACACACCTGACAGTTCCATGTGTTTTCTTATTAATAGATTAATAGTCATACTTTTCAAAGTTCACTTCTGATGGCTGAACCATTACCAAAAAATTTTATTTATAGACTAATTTTATTTTACCAGTGGCTAAATTGTTACGGAAAATGTTTGCCCGGCTTTAATATTACTAAATGGAAAAATTATCTATTGTCTAATTTTGTTTTCCAGTTGTATAAACTATTACAACAAATATAATTTTATATTTATTTATGCATCTTTTTTATTGCATCTTCAGCTGCTTTTATAAGTGGATAAACTGTTGGAGCAGCTGTTAAAAAGGGATGCGTGCCAATCTGGGCTGTAACAATTGAATTTACAGTCATCCTGTTTTGTATTATAAAGCCTATAAGGTTTGTAAGTTCTCCGGTGTTTGGACCGCCAGAAATTTCACCACCTATAATTGTCCCGAAGTCCTTAAGCGCTATAAGTTTAACTTTTTGTTTTCGGGCGCCAGGTAGCGTTCCAGGGTGCTTATCCATATTTTCAAACAGACCGATTACATAATCTATATTCTTTTTTGATGCTACTGTTTCGGTTATGCCAGCAACGCCATAAGCATTTTCACCCAGTGCAGTTGCGAATATTGATATGGTCCCGTTAAAAGTTTTTACTGTTGAGATTTTGTAAAGGTTCATACCGGCAACCCTTGCCTCGCTCGTTGCTGTTGATGCCAGCATGACCTGGCTTATTTCTCTTGTAATAAAGTCTCTTTTTTCCGCACAATCGCCTACGGCGAAAATATCATTGTCACTTGTTCTCATATATTCGTCTACTTTTATAAAACCATTTTTATTTATTTCCAGACCTGCTTTTTCCGCAAGCGATACGTTTGGCCTGTATCCCATTGCCAGGATAACTGCGTCTGACTCTATTTTTTCACCACTTTTTAATATAACTGCTTCTACTTTTTTATCCCCGACTATTTTTTCAATGCCTTTTCCAGAATTTACTTTCACTCCTCTTTCTTTAAGAACATTTTCTGCTTCCTCAGCAAATTCAGGGTCAAAAGCCAGCATGAGTATATGAGGAAGTATCTCAACCAATTCCACTTTAAATCTGGCTTTATTGAGTTCATCTGATACTTCAACACCAATAAAACCACCACCCACAACAGTTATATTTTTTTTGTCTGCAAGTTTTTCCTTAAGTTCTGATAAATATTTCATTGATTTATCAACAACGAACACATTTTCTAATTCAGCACCTTTCAGCCATTGTGGTTTATTTGCTTCTGATCCAGTTGCTATAATTAGTTTTTCATAACCTATTTCATCGCCGTTTTTTGTTTTGCATATCTTTTTTTGGCGATCAATTTCGGATATTTCAGCTATTTTTAAATTGATACCCGATTTTTCAAGTGGCATATCTCCCATAATGTTTTTATCAATTTCTTTCAGTGTGCCGAAAATATAAGGTATGCCACACGGCACCATGACTTTTTCATATTTTCTTACGAGAGTAAAACTTTTATCAGGATAATACAATTTTCCTGTAACTGCTGATATAAGCCCGGCAGGCCCGCCTCCTATTACGAGTACATCGGTCTTTTCCATTTTATACACCTCCATAAAGTTTTATTTTA
>DYKL01000114.1:2077-9737 GCA_020722645.1 Acetofilamentum sp.
TTTATTTTATAATAAATATTCAATTTCATAATCATTGTGAAAAATATTACAATCTATTCTGAAAAAAGTCAATATAAAAATTTAACAAATTCTATGGAACCCCAAATATATGTTATATGAGGGTTTATGTAATTTTTTTATAATTTTATAAAAATAATTAAAGATAGAAGGGATCGTTTTCATGTAACACGAGATTTTTTTAATTGAAAAAATTTTTTAATTATTCAATTGCGAAAATTTTGACTTTAATTCATCTGGACAAAAGAGCATTGATGGATATTTTTGTTTGCTATTTTTTATTCAATGCCTTTTTCATCTTTGCTATGTAATATTTTTTTAAAAACTAATAGTATATGCGTATTCATTATTTTTAACTTCTTTATGTGTATACCATGTCTATCCTTATTCTTAAGGTGGCATTACAAATTAGATTGACAAAAAAAATTTTTTATATATAATTTATGAGCATATGCTCATAATAATTTAAAGGAGGCATAAAGATGGCAAACAAAAATTCAAAGGTTAAAGAAAATGTGGCAGGTAAATATTATGTTGACACTGGATGCATGGGATGTGGCGTTTGCGTTAACATTGCTCCAGGGATTTTTGAAATGAATAAAGATGGCTCTAATGCTTATGTGGCAAGGCAACCCAAAAACAAAAAAGAGATAGATTTATGCAAAGAAGCCATAGAATCATGCCCTGCATCGGCTATAGGTGATGATGGAGAATGAAAATCTATATAAATGAAGGAAAAATATGATAATTACAGTAGCGAGTGGAAAAGGTGGAACAGGAAAAACTTCTATATCAACAGCGCTGGCGCTTGTTATGGAAAAATCGTTATATGTTGATATGGATGCAGAGGAACCCAACGGTCATATTGTATTAAAACCTGAAATTAAAAAATCAGAGGATTTTAAGGTTCCAGTTCCTTACATTGATCCTTCCAGATGCACTTTTTGTGGAATGTGTTCAAATGCATGTCGTTATGGAGCATTAGCCATAGTTAAAAAAACAAAAAAAATTATTTTTTTTAAGGAACTCTGTCATAATTGCGGGGTTTGTTCTTTTGTCTGTCCGGTTGAAGGCGCAATTACGGAAAAAGAAGAAAAAAAGGGGATAATTCGGTACGGTAGGACAGTAGAAGGAGTTGATTTTATTGATTCTACTCTTGAAATAGGAGAAGGTTCATCCACTCAACTTTTAGAAAAATTAAATAAAATAATTGAACGTGATTATAAAGATTTTAATGTAATTATTGATTCGGCACCCGGAACAAATTGTCCGGTTGTTGAGGCAATAAAAAATTCTAATTTTGTTGTTCTTGTAACTGAACCTACTATTTTTGGACTGAACGATTTAAAATTAATAATTGAATTTGTTAAAAGTATTGATAAGCCTTTTGGCATTGTAATTAATAAGCAGATTGAAAAAAACAGAATAATACACGATTATGCAGAAAAAGAGGGAGTGGAAATATTGGGGGAAATACCTTTTTCCAGAGAAAATGCATTTTTATGTTCACAGGGAAAAACTTTAATTGATTGTGGTTTTGAAGAAAAAATAAGGGAAATAAGTATTAAAATTATCAATATGGTAAAAAAATCTAAAAATAATTTTTCTGGAGATCAAAAATGAAGGAAATAGTTATTCTGAGTGGCAAAGGAGGAACAGGAAAAACGACATTGACGTTAAACCTTTTTAAAATTACAGAAAATTCCTGTGCCGCAGATGTGGATGTTGATGCGTCTGATATGTTTATTATGTTATCTCCAGTTGTTGAAAAAGAAATTGAGTTCAGGGATAGAGAGACAGCCATTATAAACTCAGAAAAATGTTCTTTGTGTGGTACATGTGCCTCACTTTGCAGGTTTAATGCGATTTCACGGCGAGAAAACGAATATTTTATTAACCCTGTATCATGCGAGGGGTGTGGACTTTGTTTTTACGCATGCCCGGAAAAAGCAATAATTATGAAGAATTCTTTGCTGGGAAAAATATTTATTTCTTCTACGGAGTATGGCAACTTTACGCATGCTCGTTTGGTTCCAGGAGCGGAAAATTCAGGTGGTCTGGTGACAGAGGTTAAAAAATTGGCGCACAGGAGAATAAAAGATGAAAGATATTTGTTTGTTGATGGACCTCCGGGAATAGGGTGCCCTACTATTTCTGCATTAAACGGGGCAGATTTTGTTGTCATAGTTACTGAACCCACGTTATCCGGGATGCATGATTTGGAAAGACTTGCAAGTTTGATTGAAAAAATGAAAATAAAAAGCGGTGTTGTTATAAATAAAGCGGATTTAAATATGGACATAAGTTATGAAATTGAGAAATATTGTCAGGATAAGGGAATATTACTTCTTGAAAAGATTAATTTTGATATGAGAATTATAGAAGCATTGAATAATAAAGTATTCGCATGTGATGTGGTCCCGGAATTCAAAGCAAAAACTGAAATAATATTTAAAAAGATTGTTGAATTTGCAGGAGATTAAAATGTCCAGGCCTTACAAATTAAGAAGAGTAAAGTATTGTAGAGAACTTTTTTTTAAACCCGCAGGGATAAGAATGGCAAATTTGCAAAAAGTAATTTTAGAAGCCGATGAATACGAAGCTATAAGGTTTGCTGATGTTAATTGTTTATCATATGAAGAAGCCGGAAGAAAGATGAATATTTCGAGGCAAACGTTTGGCAGGATAATTGAAAGAGCAAGGGAAAAAATAGCTGATGCCATAGTGAATTGTAAAGCAATTTTAATTACGACAAAAGGTCCTGTAAGGATGATGAAAGTATCATTTATATGTTTAAAATGTGGATATAAGTGGTCTGATATTATGAGTAATAGCAAGGTTTGCCCTGAATGCAAAGAACCTTTGGATTTCCCTGTTAAAGTTTAAAAATAAAATAAGGAGGTTAAAAATGAAAATTATTATTGCATCAAAAGGGAAACAGACGAGTGATTTAATAGATGAAAGATTTGGGCGTTGTTCTTTTTTTATTGTTTATGATACTACCACAGGTGAAAGTGAAGCATTTGAAAATGTTTTTACTCAGGGTGGAGGAGCCGGAACCAGAACGGCTCAGTTTGCAGCAGAAAAAGCGGATGCTATTATAGGAATTAACTTTGGACCCAATGCCTTTGAAACCTTAAAAGCTGCAGGTATGAAAATTTATAATGGTTTGCAGGGAAAAACAATAAAAGAAAATATAGATGCTTATTTAACCCAAAAACTTAAACAGTTGATTGATGCAAATGTAAATAGCCATAATGGTTTGAAATAATTAAGATGTAAAAAATTGTTGCTAATTTTAATAAAAAAAGTATACGGGGGTTTATTAAAAATGAATAAAGTTATTGTAACCATAGTTTTTTTATTGGGTCTTGTAATTGGTACTATCACAACTGGCATTCTTATTAATTTGTCAGCAGAAAGAATTATGTTTAAGGAAATCGTAAGTCCTTATGACTTTGAAAAAACTGTTGGGGTACTTACAAAAAGGATCAATGATACCAAAAATTGGCATGTTACAGCCGTGATTGATCACGCAAAAGAAATAAAAAATCATGGGGGCGGTGATATTGGAAAAATGAAAATTGTGCAGTATTGCAGCGGTAAGTTTGCTTATGATGTGCTTTCAAATGATAATAGAAAAAAAATGTCAGTTATGATGCCAAAAAGTTTTTCTATATATAAAAAAAATGATGGAAAGGTTTATATAGCAATTATGAACGGTGCTTTTATTGCCAAAATTTTCAGGGGTGAATCTTACGAAATACTGGAAAAGGTATCGCTTGAAGTTGAGGGGTTGCTTAATTTTGTAAATTTTAAATATAATCTTTTTTAAAAGGAGAACATTAATGAATAAAGAATATCCAATATCAAAATTAAAATATTTCCCGGTAACTATATTTTCAATTGTTATGGGGTTGTCCGGACTTACCATATTGCTATACAGAGCATATCATCTTAGATGGCTCCCATTATGGATTTATCTAACGTTTGCTTTTTTCTTATTGTTTCTATTTCTGTTTTTTCTATTTTTATATGGATTAAAGGCAATTAGATATTTTGATGAAGTAAAAAAAGAATACGTTCATAGAGTAAAAATCAATTTTTTTTCTACCATTTCAATTTCATTTCTCCTGATTTCTGTGGCATTTTATGGTTATCTGCCTTTTGTTTCAGCGGGGTTATGGTATATAGGTGTGGCAACGCATTTGCTTCTTACTTTTCATACTGTTGCTTTCTGGATAAGAAACGAATTTGAAATTCATAATATCAATCCTGCATGGTTTATACCCGTTGTCGGAAATCTTATAGTGCCGGTGGTTGGTTCTGACCTTGCTTCTGTCTGGATTAACCTGTATTTTTTTATTGTTGGTGTGTTTTTCTGGATTGTATTATTTGCCATAATCCTTTATAGACTTGTTTTTCATAGACAACTTGCAGGAAAATTTATACCAACGATGTTTATACTTATAGCACCTCCAGCGGTAATAGTCATATCATATTTTAAGATGTTTATGAATATTGATCTGTTTTCAATGTCCATGTTACTTTTGAGTTTTTTCTTTTTCGGTTTACTTTTGTTTCTTATTAAAGACTTTTTTAAGATTGAATATTATTTATCGTGGTGGGCGTATACTTTCCCGATAAGTGCATTAGGTATTGCAGTAATGATAGTTTTTCAGGTAACAGGGATACAAACATTCAAATATATGGCAATTTTGGATATGTTTTTAACGGTATTGATAGTTTTGATAGTAACTTCTTTAACAGTAAAAGAGGCTTTAAAAGGCAAAATCTGTGTAATGGAGGATTAGAATAATATGGATAATTTTGAATTGATAGTAATAGGTGGAGGTCCAGCCGGGATAACGCTGGCAAAAAAACTTGGGGAAAAATTTAATATGGCGGTTATCAGACCGGAAAAACATAGTATGATTTACTGTGCTATGCCGTATGTTGTGGAAGGAATAATACCAGAGGAAAAAACATTTAAAAAAGACGCACTTATTACTCAAAATGGAGCAGAATTGATTAAAGATAGTGTGGCAAACATTAATGAAAAAGAATCAAAATTGCAACTTAAGTCAGGTAGAATAATAAGTTATAAAAAGTTAATAATAGCGACAGGAGCAGAACCAATTATACCTGAAATTTCAGGGATAAATTTTGAAGGTGTTATTGGATTTAAAACGCAGGAAGATCTTGAAAAAATATTTGATTTTAAAAAAAAGGGAGTTAAAAACGCTGTTATTGTCGGAGCAGGAGCAATAGGAGTAGAACTTGCTCAGGCGCTTAACGCATCAAATATAAATACATATCTTGTTGATATGGAGCAAACTATTCTTTCTAATATGATAGACGGGGAATTGATAAATGAAATACAGGCTGAAATTATAAGTAACGGTATACATTTTATTCCTGGAGAAAAAGTAGTGGCTATTAAAGGTAATGGAGTAGCAACCGGGGTTGAGTTTGAAAGTGGTAACAAACTTGATTTTAAGACAGATGACATAAATTGTGTGGATGATGCGGGTAAAGGACCCACCTGTATTGTTATTTTTGCCATAGGAGTATCTCCTGTGCTTAATTTTATTGATGGAACATCAATTGAAAGAGGTAAAAATGGGATAATTGTTGATCCATTTATGAAAACCAATGTTGAAAATATATTCGCATGCGGAGATGCTGTTGAATTTAAAAGTGCAATAACAGATACCCCATATTCCGGTAAACTTGCAACAAATGCAGTTCAAATGGCACGCATACTTTCAGATAATCTTAAAGGGAATAAAAAAGAATACAGAGGTTTTTATAATGGAACAGCAACAAAGGTTTATAGCCATTTTCTGGGTGGAACTGGATTAACAGAAAAAGCAGCAAAAAAATTCGGTTTTAAAATTGTATCAGGGTATGGCGAAGCAACAACAATGTTTCCAATAATGCCAGGGGCAAAAAAAATAAAAGTAAAAATCATTGCAAAGGTTCCTGATGGAACAATAATAGGTGGGCAAATAGTAAGTGAAGAACCTGTTGCTGCGAAAATTGATCTTTTAACACTGGCAATGCAAAATAAAATGAAAGTAGAAGACCTGGTTGATCTGGCTTACTCATCACAACCCTATCAGTCATTTTTTCCTGCGGGGAATGTGATGGTAATGGCAGCAGAAGATGCATTTAATAAATTAAAAGACTTATAATAGTCCAGATAGCATAAATTTTGAAACATATTGGTTATAGGGAAAAATTTATAGTGCATTGTTTTTTTAGAGTCGGGCGAACGATAGTCTCTATTCTATATTATTCAGTTAAATAAATTTTACAGAGCAAACCTGTTTTATTTTTATCATATCGATGTATGTCGTAATAGTTCAGCCGCCAGAAGTGAACTTGTAAAAGTGTGGCTACTGGTAAAGAATCACCTGACGATGTTATTCTTATGGAACCGAAAAAAAAAAGTGTAAAAAGAAAAATAAAGGGTGGACGAGGCTTAACGAAGTAATCTGGCAGTTAAAAAACGAAAGAAGATAAGACTAAAAGGCGATTGGTGAAAAAAGCAAGATTGCTCTGTCAGGCTTAGTTACAAAATTTTTTTATTTTTTATAGAACTTGACATTGAGGGGGATGCTATAATATATTGTAATAGATAGGCATTTAACTGATTTGCATTTGTAAAAATAATTTGCTAATATAATATATTGGTAGTAAAAATTTTACTTCTGGTGGCTAAACTATTACGTATTATGTAAAAAAATTTAAGTAATTGAACTATATTAAGTTTTTTAGTGTCCGGTTAATAATAAATTTAAATAGAGCAATTATAATAATTTCAAAAGGAGGGGTTTTATGAAATTTAAATTAGGATGCATAAAAGACAAAAAGGATAATAGAGATTATTTAATGCGAGCTTATTTACCGCTGGTAAAATTTCCTGCAAAAATAGATTATGCGCAAAAAATGTCACCTATTCGCGATCAGGGAGATGAAGGCACCTGTGTTGGTTTTGCAACTGTAGTTGGTATGAAAGAATATCAGGAAAAAATTGATTATGGTAAATTAGTGGAATTATCACCAAGATTTTTATATAACGAATGTAAAAAAATAGATGGAATGGCAGGGGTAGAAGGAACAAGTATAAGAGTTGCTGTTAAAGTTTTAAAAAAAACAGGGGTATGCAGGGAAAATTTCTGGCCTTATAAACCACATCAGAAGGATAAATCAAAAAAAGGAGCGGGCAATGATGCAAAAAAATTTAAAATAAAGACCTATGCAAGAATAATTGATCTACAAGAATTAAAAATGACACTTGCAACAAAAGGACCCTGTGTCATAGGAGTTTATGTGTTTCGTGATATGATGGAAACAAAAGATGGAAAAATAAAAATGCCCAAAAAAAGTGAAAGGACATTGGGTGGACATGCAATATGTCCGGTAGGTTATGATGATAAAAAAGGATTAATAAAATTTAAAAATTCATGGGGATTAAATTGGGGAGATAATGGTTATGGATACTTACCCTATGAATATATAAATAAATATATGATGGATGCCTGGAGTTCGGTAGATATAGAAGATTCTAATCCTTTGACAATAGGGAAAATAGCAAAAATGATTTGAAATTTTAATTTATTAAATATATAATTTT
>DYKL01000601.1 GCA_020722645.1 Acetofilamentum sp.
ATACCAAACATTAAAATTTGTTACCAACATTCTTTAATAAAAGAGCCAAAATTTACAAAATCCGACAAAAGAAATAATCTCAATATCATCTGTTTTTGACTTTTGATTATAAGTAATAATTTTCATATTGCTGATATTAAATTGTTTAGACGCTTTTAATAGTCCGGTTATTTCTCGTTCTTTGTTACCTGAATTTAATTCGTAAACAACTTGGAGTGCTATTAGCTCCTTTTTTGATTTTAAAATAAAATCACATTCATAATCAGTGTTATGAAAATGTACTAAAAATTTATTACTTTTGATAATCTCGCTAAAAACTGCATTTTCGAGCATCTTGCCCCTATCAGCAGTGAAATTGTATTTCACTGCCAGTGTCAAACCGTTATCAATGCTGTATAATTTTCGTTTTGACTTTGTATTTGATTTTGTCGAAAAACTGAAATTATCTACATCATAAACCGAAAAACTTGAATGCAGAGCCTCTAAAAATGTTTTGCTCGTGTTTTCGTTATTTTCTGTTGCTCTTGCAATGCTGTTGTATGTATAAACAGCTCCCGAATTATTGAAAACATAATATGCCAATTGTTCAAATTTGCTTGATTCACGAATTTTTTGGTTAATTATGCAGTCTTTCAATACAATTGTACGATAATAATTCGACAAAATTTCTAATTTCAAAGATTCTTTTTTTGTTTTAAAAACTTCCGGAAAACCTCCGTATTGCAAATAATCATCAAGTAAATTTAATACTTTATTTTTGTGTTCAGCAATTTCAAGATTCTTTTTTAAATTGTTCAATTCAAGAATTTCCATAAACGAAAGAGGAAATATCTTTTTTGCTATAAACCTGCCTGATAACAAATTAATATAATCATTTTCTAATAATTTTGAATTTGAACCTGTTAAAAATATTTTTTTGTAATTACCTGATTCATATATGCTTTTAATAAAGTTTTCCCAGTGATTTATATTTTGAATTTCGTCTATAAACAGATAATCGAATTTTGATTCTGTAATTTTTTCGGCTGTTTGAATTATGTCGTAAAATTTTGTAGTATCTTACCAAGCCGGCAAAAAATGTGGGTCTTCTGAGTTTATAAAAAGAATTTTTGTTGGCTCTGTTTTTTCTAATAATTTGTTGATTATCAGCTTGAACAATGAAGATTTACCGCTTCGGCGAATACCGGTAAGTATAAGGATTTCCTTCATTGGCAAATAATCCATTAAACTTTCTAAAACACTCCTGTGAAAAACATCGGTATATATGCTCTTCCAATGTTTATTCTGATTTAAAATTACTTGTTCCATAATAATTTTACGAAATATATTTAGCAAAAATAATAAAATTTACGAAATATAGTTAGTAATTTTTAAAATTATTCCAATAATTTTCAAACCTTCCCGAAAGTTTTAAACTTTCGGGAAGGTGAAGAGGAAGGTGAAAACTATATAAATTCAAATTCTAGTGCTAATTT
>DYKL01000115.1 GCA_020722645.1 Acetofilamentum sp.
TTCACCTGACTGAATTTCAGATATATAAGTATAGACTTACGGATTTAAGGTAAAAATAGAATTAGTGGTTAATTTAAAAATACTAGATGTTGTTTATTTTTTTTAATCCAACATCTTTATTACAAGCCCACTACGTAGTTTGGGTTCAAACCAAGTTGTCTTTGGTGGCATAATGTTGCCTGTATCTGCAATATTAATAAGTTGGTTCATAGACACCGGGTACAAAGCAAATGCAACAGCCATTGAGCCGTTATCTACTTTTTTTTGCAGCTCACCAAGACCTCTAATTCCTCCAACAAAATCAATTCTTTTGTCTGTTCTTAAGTCTTTAATTCCAAAAATCGTATCAAACACTTTGTTAGACAGAATATTAACATCAAGAATACCTATTGGGTCGTTATCATCAAAAATGCCTTCTTTTGCTGTCAAAGAATACCATATACCATCTAAATACATTGAAAAATTGTGAAGTTTTTGGGGTTTGTAAATTTCTTTGCCCATATCTTCAATTTCGAAGTTTTCGAGCAGAAGATCAATTATTTCGGCAGGTGTATGTCCGTTTAAATCTTTAATTGTTCTGTTGTAATCAATAATATTCAATTGATTATCAGGGAAATGAACAGCCATAAAATAATTATATTCTTCATTTCCGCTATGATTAGGATTTGCTGCTTTTCGTTCATTACCAATTATAGCGGCAGCAGCAGTTCGGTGGTGTCCATCTGCTACATAAGTATAAGGTACTTTTGTATCGAAAAGTTCTTCGATTTTTTTATTGATTCCTGCATCGGTTATTGTCCAAAAATGGTGACCAAATCCGTCATCTGCTACAAAATCGTAATCAGGATTGTTTTCTTTAATCCATTTTTCAACTATTCTGTCAATTTCAGGAACAGCACGATATGAAAAGAACACAGGTTCAACATTTGCGTTTGTAATTCTAATAATGCGGGTTCTGTCTTGTTCTTTGTCAGGTCTTGTTAGCTCGTGTTTTTTTATTATCCCATTGTAATAATCGCCTGTAAATGCTCCACCAACAATTCCATACTGGGTAATTCCTTTCATTGTCTGGGCATAAATGTAAAAATGTGCTTCTGAATCTTGGACTAACCAGCCGTTTTCTCTAAATTTGTTGAAATTTTCTTTTGCTTTTTCGTAAACTAAGTCAGAATGTACATCAATTTCTTTTGGTAAATCAATTTCAGCTCTTGTAATATGAAGTAAAGATTTTGGTTTTCCTTCTGCCATTTTTGCGGCTTCTTCGCTATTCATTACATCGTAAGGCAATGATGCCAATTCTTTTACGATTTCTTTCGGTGGACGTAATCCTTTAAATGGTTTTACTTTTGCCATGTTTCTTTTGTTATATGTTTATCAAGTTTGTCAAGTTTATCAAGTTGAAAGTTGAAAGCCTATGAAGAAAAACTTGTTACTTTCAACTTATAACTTTCGACTTAAATTTAGTTTACTTTAAATTTTGTATCTCCATTTTTGAAGAAATTAACAATTTGATTTGCAGCGGCTATACCGGCATTAACATTTGCTTCTTCAGTCTGAGCTCCCATTTTTTTAGGAGTAAAATAAAATCTTCCTGCATATTTTTCAGCAAAAATATCTTTACAATCAGGTTCAATGTCAGAAATATATTTTAAATCCTTTCTGATTTCCATCATTTCAAGTAATTCTGCTTCATTGATGATTTCTTTTCTTGCTGTATTAACAATAACAGCACCTTTTGGCATTTTGCTGATTAAAGCTTTGTTGATTGATTTCTTTGTTTGTTCAGTAGCCGGAATATTTAAAGAAACATATTGACAAGTTTCAAAAAGTTCTTGTGTACTACCGACAACTTTAACATTATCTTTTTCGATGTTAGCTTTTGGGACAAATGCATCAAAAGCATAAACTTCCATTCCGAAACCTTTTGCTATTCTTGCAATATTTTTCCCAACGTTACCATAAGCAAGAATACCAAGTTTTTTGCCTTTTAGTTCTGTTCCCGATTTTCCGTTAAATAAACCTCTTGCCATAAAAACCATCATTCCCAATGCTAATTCTGCAACAGCATTTGAATTTTGTCCGGGGGTATTCATAACAACAACTTTTTTAGCCGAAGCGGCATTCAAATCTACGTTATCGTATCCGGCTCCGGCTCTGACAACTATTTCCAGATTAGGGCAAGCGTTAACTACTTCTTTTGAAACAATATCGCTTCTTATTATCATTGCATTTGCATTTTTTGCAACGTCCAGTAATTCTGAAACACTTTTATAATTTTCGATCAGCAAAAATTCAAAGCCTGAATCAATTACAATTTTTTTTATACTTTCGACAGCTTCTGCTGCAAAAGGTTTTTCTGTTGCTAATAATATTTTTTTCATAATAAATAAGTTTTTGAGTTATCTAGTCTATCGAATAGTATCCACCCGATAACTCGATTACTGTTTAATGTTTTGATTCAAATTCTTTCATTGCATCAACAAGAGCAATAACACTTTCTTTTGGCAATGCATTATAAGTGGAAGCTCTGAAACCGCCTACCGAACGATGACCTTTAAGACCAACCAAATTCTTTTCTTTTGCAAATTTCAAAAAGTCTTCTTCAAAAGATTTGTATTCTTCTTTTAGAACAAAGCAGATGTTCATTAATGAACGGTCTTCTTTTTGAGCAGTTCCAACAAATATTTTACTGTTGTCAATAGCATCATAAAGAATCTGAGCTTTTTCAATATTACGTTTTTCCATTTCTTTAACCCCGCCCTGAGCTTTTAACCATTTCAAAGTTTGCAATAATGCATATACATCAACACAAGGAGGAGTGTTGTACATAGAACCATTTTCAACGTGAGTTGCATAATTTAACATAGAAGGTAAAGGTCTGCTTACTTTACCCAAAATGTCTTTTTTGATAATTACAAAAGTAACACCAGCGGGACCTAAATTTTTCTGAGCGCCGCCATATATTAAAGCATATTTTGAAACATCAACCGGACGGCTTAAAATATCTGATGACATATCGGCAACCAATGGAATAGGAGAGTTAATGTCTTTTCTTAATTCAGTACCATAAATTGTATTATTTGTTGTAATGTGAATATAATCAGCATCAAGAGGTATTTCATAGCCTTTTGGCACATAAGCGTAATTTTTATCTTTTGAGCTAACCATTGCAATTTCACCAAAAATTTTGGCTTCTTTAATTGCTTTTGAAGCCCAAACTCCTGAATCAACATAAAAAGCTTTTTTATTTAATAAATTGTACGGAACCATTGCAAACTGTGTACTTGCACCACCTCCAACAAAAATCACCGAGTAGCCTTCGGGTATATTTAACAGTTCTTTGAATAAAGTTTCTGCTTCACGCATAACTGCATCAAATTCTTTACTTCTGTGAGAAACAGACATTAAAGATACACCAGTACCAGCAAAATCTTTGATTGCTTTGATTGTTTCTTCAATTGTAAATTCCGGAAGAATAGACGGTCCTGCATAAAAATTATGAACTTTTTTCATATTCTATAAATTTTAAAATTATTTCAATCAATTTTGCAAATGTGAACTTTTTTTTTGTAAAAAAAGAAGATTTTTGTCAAAATAAATATATTTTAAAACAATTTGAAAATAAAAATTAAATATACACTTTTGCAAAAATTTGAGATATGATTAATGAACATAAAAATTTATCTGATTTTGATACAATAAATGAACACTCTGCCGAAGGTATGAGAGTCGGAATTGTTTTGGCAGAATGGAATCCTGAGGTTACTCAATCGCTTTATAAAGCAGCAAAAGAGACTTTAGAAAAATATGGAGCAAAAGTTTTAACTATTAAAGTGCCCGGAACAGTCGAACTTACATTCGGAGCAAAACATTTTATTCAAAACAGCAATGTAAATGCGGTAATTGTTATCGGGTGCGTCATTCAGGGAGAAACAAGACACTTTGATTATGTGTGTAATAGTATTACCGAAGGAATTACTGCATTAAATTTAAAATATGATATACCTGTTATTTTTGGTGTTTTGACAACTAATAATCAGCAACAAGCAATAGACAGAGCCGGTGGTAAATATGGTAACAAAGGAATAGAATGTGCAATTGCTGCAATTAAAATGGCGAAAATTGAAATAATTTAAATTGATGTTTAGTCTTAAGTCATTTGAAAATAAATTTGAAGAAATACACAGAGTAGATTCGGATATAAAAATTCTCAATAATAATCTGAATTTGAAATTTATTTTAACCGGAAACCTAGAAAAAATTATTATAGAAAATAATTCAAAAAATCCGAAAAGAAAGGATAAACTATGGGAAAAGACTTGCTTTGAATTATTTATTGCAGAAAAGAACAAAAAAGAATACATTGAGTTTAATTTTTCGACATCAGGAGACTGGAATGCGTTTATTTTTGAAGACTACAGAAAAAACCAAAAAGAATTCTACGGAATTTCAAATGTTCAAATCTCAACAGAAAAATCAGAGGAAAAAATTGAAATAAATACAGATGTTATTTTTTCTAAAAATATAATATACAGAAATATAATCATACAACTTAGCGCAATACTTCAACACAAAAACAGCGAAAAAAGTTTTTGGGCAATTATGCACAGTGGTTTAAAACCCGATTTCCATCAATTTGATTGTTTTACAGAACTTTAAATCAATTAACATTGAGTGTAATGTAATAATCCATTATTTTACCGTTATCAAAATAGCTTAAACAAGTAATTTTTACAAAATATTTTCCTTTGAGTTCCGGAATTTTTATTGTCTGGGCCTTATCAATATTTTTGGTAATCAATGTTTTCCCTTGATTATCAATCAATTCAAACATAATGTATGGAAAATCGTAATTACCTTTTTCAAAATTGAAAGATAGATTCAGGTTTGAATAAGCTGAAAAGTAAAAACAATCTATGTTATTTATTTTCAACTCTTTACGATTATATGTAACAGTTTTGTGAAAAGTATGATATTGGGTTTCTTCAAAAATAATTTCAGAAGCCATATCAATATAATCGTCAGGTTCAAAACTATCGAATGTGAGATGAAAATTTTCGGGAGTATTTCTCCAAAGTTTTGTAGGTTTCATTGTTTCGGCAGTATATAGCATAACTGCTTTTTGCATAGTCGTAAAGCTTGTTCTGCAAGCTCTGTTTCCGGGATAAGACATAATATTGTTTGTGTTGGGATGATATTCTTGTCCCCAAGCATCAGTTAGTGTTCCTATATAGTTACAATCGTCATCAGTATATTTTGCAAGGTTCGGTTCTGCCGGAGTATCAGAAAGTTCATCTCCGTTGATTTCACAGATTGTTTTTTTTGTAATAAATCCTTTCTGAATTGTCCTACTAACAGATTCTTGTTTTCTTTTGGCTTTGTTCCAATTATGGTGAGGATGTTTTAATCCCAGAAAATGACCTATTTCGTGAGCCAGAGTAGTCTGGGAAGCGTGACGAATGCTGATTATACTTTTATTTAATGAATTATAAGTACCGTGAAAATTAGTTTGTTTGTTAAAAAACTTTTTTTCAAGAATATTCACATAATAAACATTTACAGCATATCTGTTTTTATGAGAAGAAGTAATAAAAGGAGCTTCTAAATAATAATTAGCTTTTAGTCTTTTTTGTTTTTCAACGAAAACAATGTCTGAAAGATAAAACTGAATACCGGTTTTGTTATCAGAATAAATTATGTTCAGCCTTTGAATAATTTTTTTAATATCAAGCAATAATCTTGATTTACTCTCATTATTATTTAAAAATATGTGCAAAACGACTGGAATTCTATAATATATGAAACCACTGTCTAATTTTTCATATTTTTTTATATATTCGAGTAAAAAATCGTTATTGTCACGCCAAACTCGTTTTTTTTTACCAAAAATTGAATAATTATCCGAACCGCAAAAAATATCGCTTTCGTTTTGAGAAAACAGATAAAATCCTGAAAGTAAGAAGATTAAAAATATAATTTTTTTCAATTTGTTTAAAATTTATTATTTATACTTATCGAAATCAGCGTATAAAAATACAAAAAAAAGAAAATAATTTCAAATATTTTCTGAAAACTGTATTATTTTGTCAGCGATAACTTTTGCTAATTTGTAATTCGATTCATAAGTTAAACCAGCTACGTGAGGCGTCAAAATTACATTATCTGAATTTTTCAGATACTCAATTTCGGGATTATTTTCAGTTGATAGATTTTCAAAAGAAATTTTTTCATATTCAAGAACATCGAGAGTGGCTCCGAGAATTTTTCCGTTTTTTAAATTATTCACCAAATCGACAGTTTTTACAACTTTTCCACGTGCGGTATTGATTAAATAAAAAGGTTTTTTGAATTTTCTAACAAATTCATTGTCAATCATATAATAGGTATCTTCTTGAAGCGGAACATGAAGACTTAAAACGTCTGTTTCTTCAAAAATTTCTTTCAATTTTACTTCTTTCGTAAAACCATCAGAGTAGTTCATTTTATATTTATCGTAAGATATAACATTAACCTTAAAACCGCTCAATCTGCGTGCAAAAGCACTTCCCATGTTCCCATATCCGATAATCCCGATAGTTTTGCCCATTAATTCTATTCCTCTGTTTGGTTCACGCTTCCAAACTCCTGATTTCACTTGTAAATTGGCAGAACAAATTTTATTAAACAAGTTCAGAATCATTCCCAAAGTATGTTCAGCAACTGAATCACGGTTTCCTTCGGGAGCATTTAAGAGTTTAATACCTTGTTTTTGTGCAAATTCAGCATCAATACTTTCCATTCCTGCACCAACTCGTGCAATAAATTTTAGTTTTGGTAAATTTGAAAGAATTTCAGCTGTGAGTCTTATTTTGCTTCGTATAACGATTCCGTCAAAATCGGGTAAAGCTGATTTTACTTGTTCCGGCTCGATATCTTGCATATCAGAAACTTGAAAACCGGCTCCTTTAAGTGCTTTGGGTAAAAAATCGTGAACTTTGTCTATTATGATTATTTTCATTTTTCAATTACGAATAATGCCTATTCAATAACGAACTACATTAGAAGGGAAATTGTTAAAATTTTGATTTTCATTAGCTTAATATGTAGCTTAATATAATCAATAAATTATTCACATTCAATATCAACAAAATTGCTGTCCCAACAATGCCAGAGCGAATCTCCAAAAACATAAAAATCTTTAACTTTTCCGCTTCCAACCGTTGTATTTAGTTCAATATAAGACTTCCTTAAATTTCTGGCATTTGTAAAAATATAACTGACAAAGTTTGTATCTGCATAATTATAAATTATTTCAAGTGAACTACCTTTAAAAATGCTGTTTGAATATACATTTGTAAAATCTACAATCAGAGCAGTATCATTTTTAATCCAGTCTATTTTCAATATTTCATTACTTGAATATTTTTCCCGATAAAATAACCATTGCCCTTGTGTGAAAAATTTGTTGTTTTTGCCGGATAAAACAAGACCTTTTTCGCTTTCATTAACAGACAGGTACATTTCCCAAAACAACGAAGAATCTATTTCACTGGTAGCATATAAAAAAACGGTATAATTGTTATCGTTTTCCGAAAAGTCATATTCCCAATACCAGGTTTTTGTATCAAAAGGCATTGCTTCATATAAATATGCTTTTTGTAGTGCAGAATAACTTAATTTAATATTATCACCAACAAGCATATTCCATTCAAAAAATTTTGATGCAGCTAAGATCCAGTTGTATTGAGTATAATCTTTAATACTGTAATTTAAAGAATCTGTAACTAAAAAAAGATTATTGAATGTAAAAGTTTCTTTGTCAGGCAAATCGGGTTTGCTGGAATTAATCATTTTTTTGCATCCGGTAAAAAAAATCAAAACGATTATTAGAATGTAAAAAATATTACTGGGAAACTTGTTTATTATGTTCTTCATCAAAATATACTTTAAAGCCGCCTTTATAACCATACACTTCGCCATTTTCATTTTTAAGTTCATATCCAATCGAAATGTTGTTTACTTTTTTATACATTTCGAATGTGTTTTCATTAAAAAACCATTGTTCTTCGAATAAAATCTTGGCAACTTGTTCATCTTTGTTTTCAAGTTCGTATAACTTAACATATTCAATTGATAACAAAGTATCTAAACGATAATGATATGGTATTAATTTGCCTTGATAAACAGCATTATAAATAATATTTTGCAATGCTTGAATATCTGCATTTTCCAGACACATAGTCATCCATTCATCATCAGGATTCGGGTTTTTTACTATAACATCGTAAATAATTGGATCTGCAATAATCAAACTTTCATTGTTTTCAGTTGCATAAAAATTTCCGGTTTTTTTGTAAACATTTTCTTCTGTAACTGTCGAATCTGTTTCAGAAGCAGTATTTGATGATTCATTATTACAGGAAATAAAAATCCAACTAAAAATGAAGAGAAACGAATAAAAAAATATTTTTTTCATAATTTAAAAATTTATCAAATTTACATAAAAATAAAAAATAATCAGGTTTAATTTGTAGTTTTGTAATAAAATTTTGATTTGTTGTACAAATAAAATGAAAATGTGAATTATTCGTCTAAACGAAATATTCTTTTTGAATTTTCAGCCTCGGGCGCAGTAGCAAATGGTCCTATTACAAGCTTATCCTGCGGTAAACTAACCTCCATCAGTTTAATGAAATCCATTGCATTACCTGAATTTACCTGAGCCGGAATACGTTCAAAATCATAAGAATTTAGTCTTTGTGTTTTTTTAATTGTGATTAAGTACCAAAAATATGTACCATTGTCGTCTAGAACAATCGTATCTTCTTTGGCTTTGTTAATGTCATAAAGATTAACTGCAAATTTCGCCTGTTCCTCATTGTCAAAAGGTCCAATTGATATTCTTGTTCCGTTTGATAAGCCTTCCCATAAATATCTGTCGTATTCATAAGCAGCACCGTAATAAATTTTAGTTCCGTATCTGATAACTTGATACATAGGTATTTTTGTTTCCTTGTCTTTTACAATCTGCAAACCTACATTAAACCAGTAAACCCTTCGATTATCGTCAGAATAATCAGGAGAAATCTGTGAATAAAGAGAAAAATTTGTAATTAAAACGATTAAAAGTAATAAAAAATTTTTCATAGCTGATATTTTTTTGTTATAAAATTTTTAACTTCAATTTTTGCAGATAAATACCTTTTTTCACTCATTCCTCTGACAACATAATAATTAGCCTTAATTTTATCTAATTCGTACAAGTAAATTCTGAAAAGTTCATTTCTCATTTCTCCGCCATTTTCTCTAACATTATCAGGTATCCATTCCAAATCGTTATTGCAAAGTAAATAAAAATCTGCTTTAGTTTCAATAATTTTTTTTTCTAACCAATCAGGTTTTTTATTAAAAACTACATCAAACCAGACTTTTAAAATTATTAAACTGGTATCAACAAATAAAATATCCGACACCTTATTTATATATATAGCTTCTTGTTCAATCTGCCTTTTTGTTATCCTGACAACGTCATTATAAGTATATTTTCTATCAAGCCTTTCGACATACTCTCTTGCAAATTCAGGCAACCAGAGGGTATTAAATTCTTCTGCAAGTTTTTTTGTAAGAGTTGTTTTTCCGGTAGATTCTGCTCCTGTAATAACAATTTTTGTTTTTTTTTGCACCTTATTTCTTTTTCAATAGTTCGGTATATTTTGAAGTAATTCGTTAATATTCAGCAAATTGATTT